>NZ_CAXIAK010000015.1:0-60527 GCF_964021665.1 uncultured Acidovorax sp. | reverse complement strand
ATCGGGCGGTGGCGCGCAGCACATGCGTGAGCTGCTCACGCAATACGGCACGTTGAATGCCGAAGTGAAGTCTCTGCTGGATGACCCCAAGAGCGCCATCCTGGAAATCGACCGCAAGGTGATCGCCAAGCAGCGCAGCCTGTCTGCCGCTGAAACCGCCAACTTTGGCGTGCCCCTGGGCGGCTCGCTGATCCCCTGGATCGACAAGGACCTGGGCAACGGCCAGTCCAAGGAAGAGTGGAAGGGCATGGCCGAAACCAACAAGATCCTCGGCATGGGCGAGGGCTTTGGCTCGGCCGCCATCCCGGTGGACGGTTTTTGCGTGCGTGTGGGCGCCATGCGCTGCCACAGCCAGGCTCTGACCTTCAAGCTCAAGAAGGACGTGCCCGTGGCCGATATCGAAGCCATGATTGCGGCCGACAACGAGTGGGTGAAAGTGGTGCCCAACACACGCGAGGCCACCATCAAGGATCTGACCCCCGTGGCCGTGACCGGCACCATGACCATCCCTGTAGGCCGCATCCGCAAGCTGGCCATGGGCCCTGAGTATGTGGGCGCCTTCACCATTGGCGACCAATTGCTGTGGGGCGCTGCGGAACCCCTGCGCCGCATGCTGCGGATTTTGTTGTCCGCCTGATTTCAAAGGCCTGCACCCAGCGCGCAAAACCGACGTTTTGCGCGCTTTTTTCATTCTCGAGCGCAGAAACAACCAGTTACGCCACGTTGTCGAATGGCAACAGGTTTACGCATCAAATGAGGGCCCATGGTTGCCCACCAAAGCTTCGACGCCACCTCAGCTTGTCACAGCAAAACATTGCTGCTATGGTGCTTTTTACATATTTTCACGCTCCGGGGCGGGAACAGCACATGAGAAAAACAACTCCGCTCGACCGAGCCGCACCACCTAATCAGTTGATGGCAAACATGCATCGTTGGAAATTTTCAGCTTTGGCGGCTGCTGCCGTGCTTTGCGTCGGCCTGCACGCAGGCGAGGCGTCTGCTTTGGCCCTGGGGCGAATCACGGTGCAGTCAGCGCTGGGTGAACCTTTGCGCGCCGAGATCGACGTACCCCAAATCACTGCGGCGGAAGCTGAGACCCTGCGTGCCACCGCGGCGTCGCCCGAGGTGTTCCGCTCCCAAGGCATGGAGTTCAATCCGCTGATGAACGCCTTGCAGATCCAGCTGCAACGCCGTGCGGATGGCAGCGCCGTGCTGCGGGTCTCCAGCGACCGCCCGGTCAACGATCCGTTTCTCGATCTGGTCCTGGATACCACCTGGGGCACAGGCAAGATTGTTCGCAGCTACACCCTGCTGTTTGACCCACCGGCATTGCGCAGCGCCGCACCTACAGCCACAGCAGCCCCCCAGATCACAGCGCCAGCCGCCGCGGCACAGCAGCGCCCCGCCCCTGCGCGTGTAGCGACTCCAGCCGCACCCGCCGTGCGTGCACCCGCAGCATCGCGCCCCGCCCCCGCCGACGGCGTGACCGTCAAGCCTGGCGACACGGCCGGTCGGATTGCGAATGCCCACCGCCCTGCAGATGTTTCTCTGGACCAGATGCTTGTGGCCCTGATGCGCGCCAACCCCGATGCATTCATCCAGGGTAACGTGAACCGCGTACGCGCCGGCTCTGTGCTGCAGATTCCGGATGAAGCCACCGCCAAGTCGGTGTCCAACACCGAGGCTCGCCAAATCCTGGCAGCCCAAAGCCGCGACTTCAACACCTTCCGCCGCAAGATGGCTGATGCCGCACCGAGCGCAACAGTGGCCTCGGCCGAGCGCTCGGCCAGTGGCAAGGTGCAGGCCCAGGTGGAAGACCGCAAGCCCGCAACAGCTGCCCCAGACAAGCTGACCCTCTCGAAGGGTTCTCTCAAGGGCCAAAAGGCTACCGAAGACCAGCTGGCGAGAGACAAGCAAGCCAGCGAGGCCAATGCTCGTATGGCTGAGCTGTCAAAGAACATCAGCGACCTGAACAAGGTCGGCGCAGCCTCTGCTGCAGGCGCGGCTCCAGCCACCGCCCCAGCGGCCAGTACGCCTGCGGCGATCAAGGCAGAAGTGCCCGGCGTTCCCGCCACCCCGACAGCCCCGCAAGCACCTGCTTCGACACCCGAGGTGCCAGCCGAAGCGGCCAGCACCCCTGCAGATGCTGCATCAGCCCCCGATGCCACTGCGTCTGCACCTGCCGCCGAGGCATCTGCACCAGCAGCGCCCGCACCCAAGGTGGTCGTGCCTCCTCCACCACCCATCGAAGAGCCCAGCTTCCTTGATGGGCTGATGGAAGACCCCATGATTCCACTGGCCGGTGGCGGCCTGCTGGCTCTGTTGATCGGTTATGGCGCTTACCGTGTCGTGCAGCGCCGCCGTGGCGCTGGCGGCGTAGACAGCTCCTTCATGGAAAGCCGCATTCAGCCTGACTCGTTCTTCGGCGCCAGCGGTGGTCAACGCATCGACACCGCCAACAGCGAAATGACCACGGGCGGCTCTTCCATGGCCTACTCGCCCAGCCAGCTGGATGCTGGCGGCGATGTGGACCCTGTTGCAGAAGCCGACGTCTACCTGGCCTATGGCCGCGACCTGCAAGCGGAAGAGATTCTGAAAGAGGCCATTCGCCACAACCCCGCACGGGTTTCCGTCCACGTCAAGCTGGGCGAAATTTACGCCAAACGCCAGGACCGCAAGGCCCTGGAAGCAGTGGCAGGCGACGTGTTCAAGCTCACCCAGGGTGAGGGCCCCGACTGGGCCCGCATCACCGAACTGGGCCGCGGCCTGGACCCGGAAAATGCCCTGTACCAACCCGGTGGACGCCCCGGCGGTGAAGTCGCTCAGCCCGCCCCCGCAGGCGGCTTTGCGAGCACGGTACCCGCCGCGATGGGTGCCGGTGCGGCTGCTGCACTGCCTTCTGATCTCGACCTGGATCTGGATCTCGACCTGCCAGATGATGCCCTGACGGATGCCCCAGCCGCCGGTGGGTTCGCCGCCGCGGCTGCGGCCTCCGGCCTGGCTCCCGAAATGGAACTGCCTTCGCTGGATGACGAGCCAGAAACGGCCCGCCCCCCTATGGCTGAAGCCGCTCCGACGCTCGACCCACTGGGCGCCGCAGATGATCTGAGCATTGCACCCTCTGGCCTCGCGCCTTTGTCGTCTGGCACCCCAGACAACAACACGCTGGAATTCGATCTGGGAGATCTCTCGCTCGACCTGACAGCGCCTTCCACCCTCAGCACGCCCACGCCGAGTACACCATCGGTCAGCGAAGAAATCACCACGGCATCTGCAACAATGGGTGACGATGACGATGATGGCGAGGCTGCTGCTCATGACGATCCTCTGGCGACCAAACTGGCGCTGGCGGAAGAGTTCAACGCGATCGGCGATACCGATGGTGCCCGCACCCTGATCGAGGAAGTGGTGGCAGAGGCAACAGGCGCACTCAAAACCCGCGCCCAGCGCTTGCTGGCTGATCTGGGCTGATGCCGCCAGAGCTGACACCCGAGAGCCCGACCAACGCCTCCTCCTCCAACGCCACCGTGAGGATGGCGTTGGGCGTCAGCTACAACGGGCAAGGCTACAACGGCTGGCAGAGCCAGTTATCTGGCAACACTGTTCAAGACAAGCTCGAAGCAGCCCTGGGCCGCTTTGCTACGCATACAGTGAGCACCCTGTGTGCGGGCCGCACCGACAGTGGGGTGCATGGGCTGATGCAGGTCGTGCACTTCGACACCCCCCTGCGCCGCCCCAACGCATCGTGGGTTCGGGGCACCAACACCTTTTTGCCACCCGACATTGCGGTGCAATGGGCACAGCAGGTGCCTGACAGCTTTCACGCGCGCGCCAGTGCAACGGCCAGGCGCTACGCTTACGTGCTGCTGCAGTCACCCGTGCGCCCCAGTGTCGAGTCTGGTCGCGTGGGCTGGGTACACACGCCACTCAACGGCGATGCAATGCGGCAAGCCGCCAGCATCTTGCTCGGTGAACACGATTTCACATCGTTCAGGGCATCTGCCTGCCAGGCTAAGACGCCGGTCAAAACGATCAAACGCATAGAGATCACTGACAGCCGTGCAGTAGCGCCGCACCCCGAACTGGGCTGGAGCCCCTGCTATTGGCGTTTCGAGTTCGAAGCCAACGCCTTTTTGCACCACATGATCCGCAACATCATGGGCTGCCTGATCGCCGTCGGAAGTGGCAAGCAGCCAGTAAGCTGGATGCAGAGCGTGCTCAATGCGCGGTCGCGCGATGCGGCAGCACCCACCTTTTCCCCAGACGGGCTGTATTTTCTGGGCCCGGTCTACGATGCGCAGTGGAAGCTTCCTCAAAGCACCCCTCCCTTTGCCTGGCTGCCATGACCACCCACCACTCTGCTGAAACCGCCTCCACACCCCACCCGCATGGCTTCGCAACGAAACCCCGTGCCATGACCAGCGAGCGCACGCGAATCAAAATCTGCGGCCTGACCCGGGAACAGGATGTGGATGCCGCCGTGGCGGCGGGTACCGACGCTGTGGGTTTCGTGCTGTATGCACCCAGCCCCCGCGCAGTCACCCCTGAGCGCGCTGCGCAATTGGCACGCAGACTCCCACCATTCGTCACCCCCGTGCTGCTGTTCGTGAACGAAAGTGCTATTAAAATAATAGCTACTAGCGCAATGGTGGCGGGCGCTATCGTGCAATTTCATGGTGATGAAGCGCCGGCCGATTGCCTGCTGGCCACAGGCCACGGGTTGCGTCCATTTTTGCGGGCAGCGCGCATACCCCTAGGCGATGGGGCTGAACGCTTCGACCTCGTAAAATACGCGCAGGATTTTTCACACGCCCAGGCCATCCTGCTCGACGCCCATGTCGACGGTTATGGTGGTGGCGGCAAGGCATTCAATTGGTCACTCCTTCCACCAAGCGTCAGCTCTCACCTCGTTTTGTCTGGTGGACTCACGCCTGCAAACGTGACCGATGGCATTTTGCAAGTCCGCCCGCGAGGCCTCTCGCTGGCGGTTGATGTCAGTTCCGGCGTTGAAGCCGATGGCCCCGATGGCAAACCCATCAAGGGCATCAAAGACGCCGAAAAAATCCAACGCTTCGTTGCCGCCGTGCGTGCGGCCGATGCCCAACTTGCAAAGAATCCCCATGAGCTCTTATCAGCAACCTGACGCCTCCGGGCACTTTGGCCCCTACGGTGGCAGCTTCGTCAGCGAAACCCTGACCCACGCCATCCAGGAACTGCGCGAGGCGTACGCCCGCTACCAGAACGACCCAGAGTTTCTGGCGGAATTCCAGTACGAACTCAAGCATTTCGTGGGCCGCCCCTCGCCCATCTACCATGCCGCGCGCACCAGCCGTGAAATGGGCGGTGCGCAGATTTACCTCAAGCGCGAAGACCTGAACCACACCGGCGCGCACAAGATCAACAACGTGATTGGCCAGGCCATGCTGGCCAAGCGCATGGGCAAGCCCCGCGTGATTGCCGAAACCGGCGCAGGCCAGCACGGCGTGGCAACGGCCACCATCTGCGCCCGCTACGGCCTGGAATGCGTGGTGTACATGGGCGCCGAGGACGTGAAGCGCCAGAGCCCCAACGTGTACCGCATGAAGCTGCTGGGCGCCACCGTGGTGCCCGTCGAATCTGGCAGCAAGACCCTGAAGGACGCCCTGAACGACGCCATGCGCGACTGGGTGGCCAATGTGGACAACACCTTCTACATCATCGGCACCGTGGCGGGCCCACACCCCTACCCGATGATGGTGCGCGACTTCCAGAGCGTGATTGGCAAGGAATGCATTGAACAGATGCCCGCCATGCTCGCTGAGCAAAAAGTGCTGGGCCAGCAGCCCGACGCCGTGATCGCCTGCGTGGGTGGCGGCAGCAATGCCATGGGCATTTTCCACCCCTACATTCCGTTCGAGAAAACCCGTCTGATTGGTGTGGAGGCTGCGGGCGAGGGGCTGGACTCTGGCCGCCACTCCGCATCGCTGCAAAAAGGCAGCGCCGGCGTGCTGCACGGCAACCGCACCTTCATCCTGCAGGATGACAACGGCCAGATCACCGAAACCCACAGCATCAGCGCAGGCCTGGATTACCCCGGCGTGGGGCCAGAACATGCGTGGCTGCAGGAAATCGGCCGCGCCGAATACGTGGGCATCACCGACAAGGAGGCGCTGGACGCCTTCCACTACCTGTGCCGTACCGAAGGCATCATTCCCGCCCTTGAATCGAGCCATGCCGTGGCCTATGCCATGAAACTGGCCAAGACCATGCGCCCTGACCAATCCATTCTGGTCAACCTCTCAGGCCGTGGCGACAAGGACATCGGCACCGTGGCCGACCTCAGTGGTGCCGATTTCTACTGCCGCCCCAGCTGCCAGGGGCAGTCCGTCAAGGGCGGCGAGCAACATGTCAAGGTGGTCAAATGAGCCGCATCGAAGCAACGTTTTCCGCCCTCAAGGCCCAAGGCCGCAAGGCTCTGATTCCCTATGTGACCGCCGGCTTTCCGTTCGCCGACATCACGCCTGCCCTCATGCACGGCATGGTGGAAGCGGGCGCTGACGTGATCGAACTGGGTGTGCCTTTTTCAGACCCCATGGCCGATGGCCCGGTGATCCAGAAGGCGGGCGAGAAGGCTCTGAGCCTGGGCGTTGGCATGGTGCAGGTGCTGGACCAGGTGCGCGAATTCCGCAAACGCAACAACACCACCCCTGTAGTGCTGATGGGCTACGCCAACCCCGTGGAACGCTACGACCAGAAGCACGGCACCCCGGGCACAACTGGCAGCGCCTTTGTGCGCGACGCCGCCGCAGCCGGTGTGGATGGCGTACTGATCGTGGACTACCCACCCGAGGAATGCGAGGCCTTCGCCGCCGATCTGCGCGCCCACGGCATGGATCTGATCTTTTTGCTAGCTCCCACTTCTACCTCCGAACGCATGGCCCAGGTGGCACGGGTGGCCAGCGGCTACGTGTACTACGTGTCGCTCAAGGGCGTCACAGGCTCGGGTGCGCTGGACACAGCGGCTGTCGAACAGATGCTGCCCCGCATTCGCCAGCACGTTCACATTCCGGTGGGCGTGGGCTTCGGCATCCGCGACGCAGCCACCGCCCAGGCGATTGGCAAGGTGGCTGATGCCGTAGTGATCGGCAGCCGCATCATCCAGCTGATTGAAGACCAGGAACACGCCAAGGTCGTCCCCATGACCATAGATTTCCTGCGCGGCGTGCGCAAGGCGCTCGACGCATAATAGAGGGCATCCCCCTGAGCGGCTTTGCCGCTTCCCCCTTCTCCTTGTGCTGCGCACAGGAAGGGGGACGCTCCCAGCGCGGCGGGGCGGCCCTTGCGCGGGAGCCCTGATTGATGGGCAGCGCTAGCGTTAAGGCCGCGCCGCCACAGGCTCATTCATACAGAGGAAACCATGTCCTGGCTCGAAAAACTCCTGCCCTCCAAGATCCAGCAAACCAACCCCACCGAGCGCCGCCAGGTACCCGAAGGGCTGTGGATCAAGTGCCCGAGCTGCGAAACCGTGCTCTACAAGGCCGACCTGGAGCAAAACCAGAATGTCTGCCCCAAGTGCAGCCACCATCACCGCATTGGCGCCCGCGCACGGCTGGACGCCTTTCTGGACGCCGAAGGCCGCTATGAAATCGGCCAGGAAGTGCTACCCGTGGACGCCCTCAAGTTCAAAGACAGCCGCAAGTACCCCGAGCGCCTGAAGGAAGCCCTGGAGAACACGGGCGAAACCGATGCCCTCATCGTGATGGGCGGCGCGGTCAAGAGCATCAACGTGGTGGCCGCCTGCTTTGAGTTCGACTTCATGGGCGGCTCCATGGGCTCTGTGGTGGGCGAGCGCTTTGTGCGCGGTGTCGAAACTGCCATCGAACAAAAGGTGCCTTTCATCTGCTTCACCGCCACCGGCGGTGCCCGTATGCAGGAAGGCCTGCTGTCGCTCATGCAGATGGCCAAGACCAACGCAGCGCTGACCCGCCTTGCCAAGAAGGGGCTGCCCTACATCAGCGTGCTGACCGACCCGACCATGGGCGGCGTGAGCGCTGGCTTTGCCTTCGTGGGCGACATCGTGATTGCCGAGCCCAAAGCCCTCATCGGCTTTGCCGGCCCCCGCGTGATCGAATCCACCGTGCGCGTGACCCTGCCCGAGGGCTTCCAGCGTGCTGAATTCCTGCAGACCAAGGGTGCTGTGGACTTCATCTGCGACCGCCGTGAACTGCGCAGCACCGTGGCCAGCAGCTTGGCCATGCTGCAGCGCCTGCCAGCCGACGCGGTGGTGTAAGGCCACGCTACTGCGGTGCGGGGCGATTTTGAGAGATCGCCCTACCGCAAACGCTATTAAATTCATAGCTGCTAGCGCTTATCCAGTAAGCGCTAGCAGCTATTTTTATTGATATTCAGGGAAAGGAGTCGCAAAGCGTCAACCAAGCGCCTTTGCGACCAAGCAACCGATGGCCATACATCGGTTGAAGCAGCAGGGCAGCGTGGCCCCTGCCCAGACTCAGCCCTGCAAGGCCCCCGTCAACACCGCTGCCTGCAAGTGGCCCAGCACGATCATGGCGATCTGCAGCAGCACCAGCAACACCAGGGGTGACAGATCCAAACCGCCCACCAGCGGCACGACCCGCTGCACAGGCCTGAGCAGCGGTGCGCACAGCCGCCCAATCACATCCGACATGGGAGAGCGCGTCTGCACCCAGGACAGGATCGCATGCACGATCAGCAGGCCGATCAAGCCCGAAATCGCGACCCGCACCAGACCGAAGGCTGCCAGCAAAGGCACCACTGCGCCAGAGATGGCGCCGCCCGCAATCAGCCACAGCAGGCCATATTGCACCTGCTGCACCAGCAAGCCCCCCACCAGGCTGGAGACGTCCCACTGGCCTGTGGGCGGAATCAGCCGGCGCAGCGGCATGATGAACCAGTCGGTCAACGCAAACACCAGAGCCCCCACCGGATTGGAAAAGGGCACACGCTGCCACTGCATGTACAGGCGCAACAGGCAAGCACCGGTCAACAGCCCACCAATGACATCGAGCAGCAAAGTAGCGATTTGATACAACATGGAAATCCACAAATGAAGGGGTGCCCCGGCGGAAAACCGGCTGCGCCGTGGGATGATAGCGGCCCAAGATTCAGCGCCAGACCGCCTGGGGGATTGGGCCGTGGGCCCCACCCCATTCTGACCGCTGGGCAGCCCAGGGCCAGTAACCCTGCCAGGCCCGGCAGATCTTGACCAGGCGTTCCACCCCGGCCCATGACCCAGACCCTGACCCTTTCATCCCTGCCCTTGTTTCCCCTGGCGTCGGTGCTGTTCCCCGACGGGGTGCTGGCCTTGCGCGTGTTTGAGGTGCGTTACCTCGACATGGTGCGCAAATGCCACCAGACGGGCGCCCCATTTGGCGTGGTGTCCTTAACCCAAGGCAGCGAAGTGCGCCGGGCTGGAGCCCCGGATGAACAATTTCACGACGTGGGCACACTGGCGGTCATCGAGCAACTTGCAAGCCCCCAGCCAGGGTTGATCACCCTGGTGTGCAAAGGCACGGAGCGGTTTCGGATCACCCAGCGCAACCACCTGGTTCACGGCCTGTGGATTGCCAGCGTGTCGCAACTGGACAGGGATTTGTCCATCCCCATCCCTGAAGACCTGAAGAAAACTGCCACGGCCCTGACCCAGGTTTTACACACCCTGCATGCGCGTGATGCGCTGAACCCCGCAGCCGCCCTGCCCACCCCGGAACAACTCGACGACTGTGGCTGGGTGGCCAACCGCTGGTGTGAACTGCTGCCCGTGCCCATGGAGTTGAAGCAGCGGCTGATGGAACTGGACAACCCGCTGGTACGGCTGGAGCTGGTGGGCGATGTGCTGGAGCGCACGGGAATTGCACAGTGACCGCACGCAGGGCAACGGCCTTGCCCGCAGCCCCGGTGCCATGAAAGTGCTTCAGGTCATCACCAAAGGAGAGGTGGGAGGCGCCCAAAGCCACGTACTGACGCTGTGCCGCGAATTGCGCGACCGACAAGGCATCGACGTGCAGGTGGCCATCGGCGGTGACGACGGCCTGCAGACCCCTCTGGCGTGCGCGCTGAACGCTGCGGGCATTCGGGTGCATTCCATTCCTTCACTGGGCAACACGGCAGGCGTCGCTGGCTTGGCGCAAGCCGTAGGGCACCTGCAAGCCATCGTGCGAAAGCAGTCTCCAGACCTTGTGCACGCCCACAGCGCGATGGCGGGTGTGGCGGCACGACTGGCGGGAGCGCGAACCCGCAAGCCGGTGATTTACACCGTGCACGGATTTGCGTTCAAGGCAGGAAACCCCTGGAAGCGGCGCGTGGCCGCTTTTGCCGTCGAATGGCTGCTCGCCCCCCTGGCACGGCGCATGGTGTGTGTGTCGGAACACGAGCGCAGGCTGGCACGCGCACTGCCACTTCCATCCGGGCGGGTGGTGGTCGTTCACAACGGTATTGAAGAGGTACCCGCATCCACGCACCTTGCCACCGAGCTGGCGGTCGCACCACCCCGCATCGCCATGGTGGCGCGCATGGCGCCACCAAAGCGCCCTGACCTGCTACTGCAAGCGCTCGCACGTTTGCGAGATGATTTGGGGTGTGAAGTGCCAGCCACGTTTTTTGGAGGAGGCCCTCAACTTGCCAGCCACCAGGCCATGGCCAGGCAGCTGGGACTGCAATCCGTTGTGTTCGCTGGAGATGTGGGCGATATTTCTGTACAGCTGATGAAGCACGGCATTTTTGTGCTGACCTCGGACCACGAAGGTTTACCCATTTCCGTGATCGAGGCGATGCGCGGTGGGCTGGCCATTGTGGCCAGCGACCTTCCCGGCATGCGCGAGTTGTTGCCTGACGCCACCCAAGCACGCCTGGTTCCCAATGACGCAACAGCATTGGCGCGGGCGTTGCGACAACTGGTAGAGTCGCCCGCGCTACGCACCAGCCTTGGCCGCGCTGCAAGACAACGCTACGAACAGCACTACACCGCACAACGCATGGGCATGGAGGTGATGGCCATCTACCAGAGCGCCCTCTCCCCTTCTCCAAGCCATCCATGAAGAGCCACTCTCACAGCCCCCTCGACTCTTCCACAGCACACCGCCAAAGTGCCGTGCTGGGCTGGGCGTTGAAAGGCATCTTGGTGCTGCTATTGAGCTACGCCATCGGATGGGTGCTGGAGCAATACCAGTGGGCAACGTACCAGTTCCCTCAGACGGTCCTGTGGTGCAGCGTGCCTTACGCCATTACTGCTTACTGGCTGTACAACGGAGCGTACCTGCCCCAGTTTGAAGAACGGCGCTTTCTTCTGGTGGCCACGGCGGCACCGTATCTGGCTGCCCCGCTGGGCTTTGCTCTTCTGCAACAACCCTATTCACGCGGCGCTGTGCTGCTGGTCTACCTGCTGTCTGCCGCCTGGTTTGCTTTGGGGCATTGGCGAGAGCGAGGGCGCTATGCGTTGTCACTCGCCTATCTGGATTCCTCTGTACCCATGCGGCTGAAAGAACTGCTGGGAGATGCCTCGGAATTCAGCCAGCAAGACATCAAGCTGCGGCCCTTGGCCATTCCAGCCTCATCGAATCCAGTCCCCCAGATGACGGATGCCCAATCTGCCCTGGCTGGCGTGGTGATCGACCCGCAAGCGCCCACCGACGTGGCTCGCGAACGCTTGATCAGCGACTTGCGCCTGCAGCATGTGAGGCTCTACAGCGTGGAAGCCGTGGCAGAACTGATCAGCGGCCGAAAAATGTTGTCCAACCTGCAAGCCCGGGACTTATGGGCGCTGGACGGCAATCCGGCATACGACACCGTCAAGCGCCTGACCGACATTGGCTTGACGCTTGCTGCGTTGCCTCTGTGGCTTCCGCTGTGTCTGGCGGCAGGCCTGGCCGTGAAGCTGAACACGCCAGGACCTATGCTGTTTTCCCAAATTCGCATCGGGCGCAATGGCCGCGAGTTCCGCATCTGGAAACTGCGCAGCATGCGGCACGAAGAGGCCACCACTGCCCGATTCGCCCAACCCAACGATGACCGGGTGACTTCCGTGGGCAAATTCATCCGCAGAACCCGCCTGGACGAACTGCCTCAACTCTGGAATGTGCTCAAAGGTGACATGAGCCTGATCGGCCCCCGACCGGAACAGGCCGAGTTTGTTCGGGTGTTCGCCCATCGGATTCCAGCCTATCCCTACCGCCATCTGGTGCGCCCCGGCTTGACGGGTTGGGCACAGGTGCAGCAAGGTTACGCGGAAGGAGAGGAGCAGACTGCAGTGAAACTGAGCTACGACCTGTACTACGTGGCCCACTATTCGCTGGCGTTGGATCTGCTGATCGCCTACAAGACCGCACGTATCCTGTTCACCGGATTTGGTGCACGGTGACACACTCGCCCTTCCATCCCGCCCTGTGGCCCATGGGGTGAGCATTTCGATGTTGCCTCTCCACACGCACCGCCGCATCCTGCTGCTGAAGGAAAATCTCGAAACGGGAGGAGTGCACACTGTTTCCGATGCGCTCGCGCACGCGCTGGAAGTGGCAGGACACCGCTGCGACAGCCAAGTGATTCGCGCCACACCTCTGTCCCGCCTGTGGAAAGCTGCCAGCCAGGCCGATGTGATCATTGCCACGCACAACTTCCTGCCAGCCTATGTCGCCTGGCTTCTGGGCCAATGGCACCGAAAACCGGTGATCACCTGGTTCCATGGCCCGCTGCTGGAGGTCCTTGACAGAGCCCATGCTTCCGCCGCCAAACGCCGCTGGTTACGCTGGCTGTATCGGCGGCTGCCTTGGCGGGTTTTTGTTTCCCACCAGGGGGGCGATTCCTTCATGCAATTCATGGGTGGCGGCGCGTCAGCACACCAGTGTCTGCAGGTCATTCCCAACCCGCACCCTGCCTGGCCCACTGCGCATCCATCGCATCCATCCGCCGCGCCGCAATCCGTGCGATGCGGCTATGTGGGCCGCCTGTCGCCAGAAAAGCGCCCCGAACTGCTGATCGACACGTTGACCCAGTTGCCGCAGCACTACGCGTTGCAGATCACTGGGGAGGGCCCCTTAGAAAGGGCTCTGCAACATGAATCTGCGGTTCGAGTCCCCGGACGGATTCAATGGCAAGGCTTCCAACCCGCAACACCGGCGCTGTACCAGGCCCACCATGTGACGCTGCTGACGTCTGCGTATGAAGGCTGCCCCATGGCCGTACTGGAATCGCTGGCGGCCGGCGTGCCCTGCGTTGGTGTGCCGATCCCTGCACTGCGCGAAATGCTGGGCGGCCACATGCCCTACGCCTTGGCGGAAGACCACAGCGGTAGCGCACTGGCCCAGGCAGTGCTTCGCGTGACGTCCACACCGGCCGAACTTCTCCAGCGGGATATGACGCAGGTGCTTGCGCAATACACGCCCCAGCGGTTTGCCAGTGCCTGGGCTCACCTCATTGAACAGGTGACTGCCTGATGCAAGTGCATTTCATCCATCCCGGTCACTCCCACCTTCCGGAGCTGGAGGCCTACGCCGCCCACTTGCGGCCGTGGGGGCATGAGGCCTGCACGCACCAAAATGCCAGCACGGTGCCCGCAGATGCGCGCGTCGTGTGGTGGATGTGCGGCCGGGTGCGCACAATGGACCACCAGCGCTTTGCCCAGGCCTTTCAGGTGCATGAATATGCCTCGGCCTCCGTCCCCCCTTTCGCCTGGGCCAAGGACCGAATCAAGCGCTGGACCCAGCCCAAGCCCGATTACCGACTCTTCCAGAACAAGTGGGTCCGGCAGCGCCTGGGCTTTGCCGACGATGTTCCGTGGGAGTTCAGAGAGATGGGCGTTTCGTCCACCTTTCTGACGCAACCCCAGCCAGAGGACGCCGCAGTATTTGACATGGTGTACCTGGGTGACATGGTGCGGCTACGGCACTTTCTCCCCGTCTTTGAGGGGCTGGAGCAGGCGGGCATGCGCACCTTGCTGATCGGCAGCATGCCCACACCGTTGCAGCGCAAGTTCCGAGCTTTCAAGCACATCACCGTGACGGGCAAGGTGCCACACCACGAGGTTCCCGCCCAATTGCGACGGGCACGCTGTGCCCTCAACCTGGTGCCCGACCAGATTCCTTACAGTGAGCAGACCTCGACCAAGCTGCTCGAATACTGCGCCATCGGTTTGCCAGTGATCAGCACGGACTACCGCTGGGTGCGTAACTTTGCAGCGTCAAACCCGGCCGCCATCGCGTATTTGCCAGCCCAGGCCAGCGCCAGCGCTTATGCAGATTTCTTTCGTAAAACGAGAGACATGGCGAGCGGGCCATCCCCAGACATGGGAGGCTGGGCCTGGCCCCACACCCTGGCTCGACTGAACATCTGGAAAGCCGCAGGACTAGCCCCGTGAAGCAGCCGTACCGCTTTGCATCCACCTCCGTCATCATGGCCTTGGGCAGCATGGTGTCGCTGGCAGCCCAGGCCCTGGTGGGCGTGGCCATGCTGCATTTTTTTACCCCCCAGGCTGCCGGTGGTTTTGCCATCACGGCGCAGGTGGCATTTTTCTGGGTGTCCCTGTCGCTCGCGCAAGGGCCTTTGCAGTTCCTGGCAGACGCCCACCATCCGCCCCGCGCGGCGCTGCGGGCGGTTCTTCGCTCCAGCCTTTGGCGCTGGTTGGGGCTTGCACCGCTGGTAGCGCTGGCCGTGTGGTGGTCTGCCATGGCGACCCCATTCACCCTGTTGGGCTGGGCCGCCTTGCTGGCTCTGTTGCAACTCGCCTGGTACCTGGCCCAGCCCTGGACGTTGAGGACGGCATCGCCCCTGTCGGCCGCGCTGGTTCGCGCAGGCCCACCCGTGGTGGCGCTGGTGCTGACCGTGACCGCGGCACGGGCTTGGCCAGCAGAAAGCCCGCACGGTCTTTTGTTGGCGGCCGCCTGCGGCTACGCGGTGGGTGCCTTGTGGCTGCGGTCAGCACGCCTTGAGGGCCGCACTACGCAACCCCCACAGCAGCATTCCCCAGAGCCCCCCGCCACCACCGCGCAGGCGGATCGCCGCAGCACCAGCCTGCGCCTGGCCCACACCGCGATAGACGCCATCGCAGGTACGGCATTGCTTTTGGTATGGCAACGCTTGCACGGGCTGGCCGATGCCAGTTATCTGGCCATGCTGCTGCGATTGTTGGGGTTTATTCCCGCCGTCGTTCACACCGCCTGGGCGCAGGTGCTGCTTGCCCGGGTGGAAACCGCTCAGTGGCGATCACTGGCGGTGGGCCTGGGCGCCGCCACTACCGCAGCTTTGGCAGGATGGGTGGGCTTTTTGGTGCTGGACGCCACTTCGCTTGCCACCGCGTGGCAGGGCATGCGCCCCTACCTCCTGCCTCTGGTGCTGTGGCAGGGAAGTGCCTGTATTTCCGCTGCACTCAGCCACCGGCCATTCCAGCACGCCCAAGAGCGCCAGTACTCGTGGCTGGCCATGGCGCTGCAGGCTTTGCAACTGGTGGTGTTGGTGGCGCCGTTGTGGGCGCCTCAGGGATGGAGCGCGGAAGTCCACCTTTGGTGGCTGGCGGGCACCTCCGCCATCGGCTTGCTGGTGCTGTCCGCCTGGATGCTGGCGCTGCCACGGCGCTAAGCCGCTTTTCGTGGGCTCAACCTGCTCATTTTGGGTCTGAAAGCGCTGGGTACGCACCTTTTCTGGCGCTCAAAGGGCCATGAAACCGGCGCCGGGCTGCGTTAAACCTAAAATAGAAGGTTTCCCCCCACCAACCCTGGTCCCGCTCTATGTCTGACGCAGTCAACGCCGCCGCAGCTCCCTTGTCCCCCCAGGACGACAACCAACTCATCGCCGAACGCCGGGAAAAACTCCGCGCTCTGCGTGAAGCCCAGGCCCAGGGTGGAGGCGTGGCGTTTCCCAACAACTTCAAGCCAGCCCACAAGGCCGCCGACCTGCACACCACCCACAGCCATGTAGAAGCCAGCGTGCTGGAGACCCACCCCGTCAGCGTGAGTGTGGCAGGGCGCATGATGCTCAAGCGCGTGATGGGCAAGGCCAGCTTTGCGACCGTGCAGGACGGCTCGCTGGGTGAAACGGGTGGCCGCATCCAGCTCTACATCACGCGCGACGCGGTGGGTGAAGAGTTGTACGCTGCCTTCAAGCACTGGGATTTGGGCGACATCGTGGGCGCCGAAGGCCTGCTCATGAAAACCAAGACCGGCGAGCTGTCGATCAAGGTCACAGCGCTGCGCCTGCTCACCAAGAGCCTGCGCCCCATGCCAGACAAGTTCCACGGCATTCACGACCAGGAAGTGAAGTACCGCCAGCGCTATGTGGATTTGATGACCGACGAAGCGGCCCGCAAGCGCTTTGCCGCACGCAGCAAGGCCGTGAGCGGCATTCGCGAATTCATGGTGCACCACGGCTTCCTGGAAGTGGAAACGCCCATGCTGCACCCCATTCCCGGCGGTGCCAACGCACGGCCTTTCATCACCCACCACAACGCGCTGGAGCAGGAAATGTTCTTGCGCATCGCGCCCGAGCTGTACCTCAAGCGCCTGCTGGTGGGCGGTTTCGAGCGGGTGTTTGAGATCAACCGCAACTTCCGTAACGAAGGCATCTCGGTGCGCCACAACCCCGAGTTCACGATGATGGAGTTCTATGCAGCGTACTGGAACTACCAGGACCTGATGACCTTCACCGAAGCCCTCGTCCGCGACGCCGCGATGAAGGCCGTGGGCACCCTGCAACTGACTTACCAGGGCCGCGAGGTGGACCTGAGCCAGCCCTTTGCCCGCCTGACCATTCGCGAAGCCATCTTCCAGTACACCGAAGCCGGTGCCCATGTGGACGATGCCGAGTGGCTGATCAGCGCCCTCAAGAAGCTGGGCATGTCGGAAGCCAAGAACAAGCTCTCTACCCGCAGCCTCGCTGGCCTGCAGGTGCTGTACTTTGAAGAGACGGTGGAAGACAAGCTGTGGCAGCCCACCTTCATCATGGAGCATCCCACCGAAATCAGCCCGCTGGCGCGCGCCAACGACGCTCGCCCCGAAGTGACCGAGCGCTTTGAGCTGTACATCACCGGCCGCGAATTCGGCAACGGCTTCAGCGAATTGAACGACGCCGAAGACCAGGCCGCACGCTTCCACGCCCAGGTGGCCGCCAAGGACGGTGGCGACGACGAAGCCATGTACTACGACCACGACTTCGTGCGTGCGTTGGAATACGGCATGCCCCCTGCCGGCGGCTGCGGTATCGGTATCGACCGCTTCATGATGCTGCTGACCGACAGTCCCAGCATCCGCGACGTGATCCTGTTCCCGGCGCTGCGCCGCGAAGGCTGACCGACTGCCCACGCAATCCATGGCGATTCCCAAACACCGCCTGCCGGAGTGGGTGCAGGACTGGCTGGACGTGATCGTGCCCGGCAGCCAGATTCTGGGCATCTTGCTGGTCGCGTACCTGCTGCAGCGCCTGCTGCGGCGGCTGGTGCGCAAGGCGGCCGTGCGCTACCAGTTGCCAGGGCAACTGGTGGTGCCCATCAACGGGCTCATCCGCTGGACCATCATGGCCAGCGCACTGCTGTTGTCGCTGGAACGGCTGGGCGTTTCTGCCGCTGTGCTGTGGACGGCATTCACCGGGTTCGCCACGGTGGGCGCCGTGGCGTTTTTCGCGGCATGGAGCGTGCTGTCCAACTTGTTCTGCGCTCTGCTCATCTTCACCGCGCGACCGTTCCGCATTGGTGACCATGTGGAGATTCTGGACACAGCCGAAAAGCCGGGCGCCAAAGGCCGCGTGGTGGACGTGAACCTGCTCTACACCACACTGGAAGAGTTCAACACCCCGCCCGGTAGTGCGTGGATACAGATCCCGAACGCACTGATTTTTCAGCGCGTGCTGCGGCGCTGGAGCGGGGAGCCCCCTGCCCCAACGCCCCTCACGGCGGAGCCAGAAGCCCAATCAGCGGCTACAAAGGCCACGGTCTCGCCCATGCCTTGACCCTCTCGGGTCTGCACGGCGCGAGACTCCCCCATCAGGGCAAAAGGTCGAGCGCCTGCATGTACGCAGGCTGCAGCATCAATTCATCCCAGGGCTGGGGCAGGGTTTCGGGCAGCAGCGCCAGGCGGCGCGATTCGCTGTCCACGTTCGGCTGCCAACGGCCTTTTGCCTGCGCGGCGGCCAGCCCTTCGATCAGCTCGTCCACCGCTTTGCCTTCGCCCAGGCTCTGGTTGCACAGCAGCACCAGGTCGCAACCTGCCTCCAGCGCGGCCAACGCCGCGTCGGTGTAGCTCACCACCTGGCCGTCAATGCGCCGCGCGCCTTCCATGCTGAGGTCGTCGCTGAAGATGGCGCCGTCAAAGCGCATCTGGCAGCGCAGGATGTCTTGCAGCCAGCGCTGCGAAAAGCCTGCTGGGCGGCTGTCTACCTTGGGGTAGATGACGTGGGCGGGCATCACGCTGGTGAGCGTGGTGCTGAGCCAGGGGTACGGCGCCGCGTCTTCGGCCAGGATGGCTTTGAGGCTGCGCTTGTCCACCGGCACTTCGGTGTGCGAATCGGCCTTGACGAAACCGTGGCCTGGAAAGTGTTTGCCGCAGTTGGCCATGCCCGCTTGCAACAGGCCGTGCATCAGGCTCTTGGCCAGCAGGGCCACGACGCGGGGGTCGCGGTGGAAGGCGCGGTCGCCAATCACGCCACTTTCGCCCCAATCCAAATCAAGCACAGGGGTGAAGCTGAAATCCACCCCGCACGCACGCAGCTCGCTGCCCAGCACATAGCCTGCTGCGGTGGCCGCATTGGTGGCGCGCAATGCACCGCTACCGGGCACGGCTTTGGAGCCCTTGCCGTCATCCATCCACATCTCGCCCAGCGCGCGCATGGGCGGCAGGTGGGTGAAGCCATCGGTGCGAAAACGCTGCACGCGGCCGCCTTCGTGGTCCACGCAGATCAGCAGGTCGTCACGCACCGCCTTAATGCTGCTGGTGAGCTGCAGCAACTGGGCGCGGTCCACCCAGTTGCGGGCAAACAGGATGATGCCGCCCACCAGTGGGTGGACCAGGCGGCGGCGGTCGGTGGCGGTGAGTTCGGTGCCAGCGATGTCAATGATGAGGGGGGCGTGTTCGGTCATGGAAGATCGGAGGGGATAAATTGCTATCAAATCAAGAGCTGCTTGCGCTTATGGGGTAAGCGCTGGAGGCTGATTTGCCTCCAAACGCTCCACCACGCAGAAGCTGGCGGCGTAGTCGGTTTCGTCGGTCACGCTCAGGTGGGCGCGCAGGCTGCGTTCTTCAAACCAGGCTTTCAGGGCCCCGTGCAGCACGATGACGGGCTGGCCACTGGGCAGCTTGGCTACCTCGCAGTGCCGCCAGGTCATGGGCATGCGCATGCCCAGCCCTACGGCCTTGCTGAAGGCCTCTTTGGCAGAGAAGCGAGTGGCCAGGTAGCGCAGGCCGCGGTCGGGCCAGCGCTCGGTGCGCTCGCGCCACACGGCCAGCTCGCCGGGGGCCAGCACCTTCTCGGCAAAGCGGTCGCCGTGGCGCTCCAGGCTTTCGCGGATGCGGCGCACATCGCAGATGTCGGTGCCAATGCCGTAGATCATGGTTTTGAGTGAAATAAGCCTTTAGCGCTTGATAGATAAGCGCTAGCAGCTATCAAATCAGGAGTTAACCGCTGGAACAAAGCCTGCATCGATGCATGCTTGGTAGGCCTGCACGGTGGCGGCGTAGCCCAGCTCCAGCGCGTCGGCAATCAGCGCGTGGCCGATGGAGACTTCGAGCACACCGGGCACTTCGCGCACAAAGGCGGCGAGGTTGTCGCGGTTCAGGTCGTGCCCGGCATTCACCCCCAACCCAGCGTCTAAAGCGGCCTGGGCGGCGGCGGCATAGCGGGCCAGTTGCTCGGCCTGCTGCGCGGTGCCCCAGGCGGCTGCGTAGGGTTCGGTGTACAGCTCCACGCGGTCTGCGCCCACAGCCTTGGCGGCGGCCATCTGCTCGGGCACCGGGTCCATGAACAGGCTCACGCGCACACCCAGGGCCTTGCACTCGGCCACCAGCGGGGCCAGGTGCTCGGCGTCTTGCGGAAAACTCCAGCCATGGTCGCTGGTGAACTGGTCTTCGCTGTCGGGCACAAAGGTGGCTTGGTGAGGGCGCATGCCCTGGCCCGCAAGCTCGCGAATGAACTCCATCAGGTTCTGCGAGGGGTTGCCCTCGATGTTGAATTCGCGGTCAGGCCAGGCCTTCATCAGCTCGGCCAGCTCATACACATCGTGCGCGCGGATGTGGCGCTCATCAGGCCGGGGGTGCACGGTAATGCCTTGCGCACCAGCCTGCAGGCACAGGGTGGCGGCACGGGTCACGCTGGGGATGCCCAGGTGGCGCGTGTTGCGCACCAGGGCCACTTTGTTGACATTGACGGACAGGGCGGTACGGTGACGCGGGTGTTGAAGGGGTCGGGTGTTCATAAGCTTTGCAAGTCCATCATGAGCTGGCGGGTGCGCAGCACCGGACTGCCGCAATGGTATTGCAGCACCGCCCGCAGCTGGGGTTTGAGTTCGGCCGCCACGGGGGCGCAGGCACGCAGCGTGGCGGTGTAGCTGGCGGCTTCGTCCAGCGCCTCTTGCAGCGCACGCCACTGGCTGCCCGCTAGGCTGGCACGATCGGCCTGCGAGGCGGTGCGCAAGCCGCCTTCGGCCACCAGCGTGTAGCGGCCCTCGGGGCGCAGATTGGCCAGCGTGGCGGTTTCGGCATCCAGCGTGGGCAGCAGGCCCAGGTCGCGCAGCAACAGCAGTTCAAAGCTGCGCAAAACCGGCTCCAGGGCGTCGCCATGCTCGCTGGCCAGCACACGCACCACACCGGCGTACACGTCAAACAGCCCCGCATGGGCATCGGCCCGCGCCAGCAGGCGCAGCAGCAGTTCATTGAGGTACAGGCCCGACAGCAGCGCGTCGCCCGTGGGCATCACATGCCCGCCCACCCACTCGGCGCCTTTGAGAGTGTGGATATCGCCCGCGCCATCGCCCGCCAGGGTGTAGGTGAGCAGCAGCGGCTGCAGGGGGAGCAGCACGGGGCGGAAGTTGGAGCTGGGCTTTTTAGCCCCCTTGGCCACCAGCGCCACGCGGCCCTGGCGGCGGCAGAACACCTCCAGGATCAGACTGGACTCGCTCCAGTCGTAGCTGTGCAGCACGTAGGCGGGTTCGTCGGAGATGCGCTTGGCGGCGGCCACGGCAGGAAAGCGGTGAGGGGTTGAGCGGGGTATGTGACTTTGAGCGCGCAAGCCAAGCCCTGTGGGGGCCCGGCGATGAACGGGCTGGTGCAGCGCGCAACAGCCCTGCCCACCGCTTACTCGTAGCCGAAAGAGCGCACGCGGGCTTCATCGTCGGCCCAGCCAGAGCGTACCTTCACCCACACTTCGAGGAACACCTTGGCATCGAGCAGCTTTTCCAGCTCTTGCCGCGCATCGGTGCTGATGCGCTTGAGGCGCTCGCCCTTTTCGCCAATCACCATGGCCTTGTGGCCATCGCGCTCCACCACGATGGTGGCGGCCACGCGCACAAAGCGCTTGTGGGTCTTGCTGGGCTCTTCGTCAAACTTGTCGATGACGACGGTGGAGGTGTAGGGCAACTCGTCGCCGGTGAAGCGAAAGAGCTTTTCACGCACGGTTTCACCGGCCAGGAATTTCTCGCTGCGGTCGGTCAACTCGTCCTCCGAGTACCACCAGGGCTGCTCGGGCAGGTATTTTTCGCAGATGCCGAACAGGCGCTCGATGTCGCCCTTGTTCTTGGCCGACATGGGTACGAATTCGGCAAACGGGTGGCGCTCCTGCATGCTCTTGAGCCAGGGGGCCAGCTCAGCGCGGCGGTTGACCATGTCCAGCTTGTTGGCCACCAGCAGCGTGGGAATGCCGGATTTGAACAGCGACAGCACCTTGGCATCGGCCAGGGTGAAGCTGCCTGCTTCCACCACAAACAGGATCAGGTCCACATCACCAATCGCACCCATCACGGTCTTGTTGAGCGACTTGTTCAATGCCGTGCTGTGCTTGGTCTGAAAACCAGGCGTATCCACGAACACAAACTGCGTAGCCCCCAGCGTGCGGATGCCGGTGATGCGGTGGCGCGTGGTCTGCGCCTTGCGCGAGGTGATGCTGATCTTCTGGCCCACCAGCGCATTCATCAGCGTGGACTTGCCCACATTGGGCTTGCCCACGATGGCAATCACGCCGCAGCGCTGGCCTTCTACCGGCACAGAAGGGTTAGCCCCCGCCGCCTTGACAGCGCCTGCCGTGCGCGCTGCCGCAAGCATCGCATCCAGATCATTTTGGCCTTGAGCGCTTGCTGAATCAGCGCTACCAGCTACATTTTTGGTAGCATCATTCATAGTTTTTTCGCTTTCAGTGTGGCCAGCATGGCAGCAGCAGCGGCCTGTTCACCCGCCCTGCGGGAACCACCGATGCCACGCTCGGTCAGCCCCAACTCTGCAATATCGCATTCCACGTCAAAGGTCTGGCGATGGGCTTCGCCCACGGTGCCCACCACGCGGTACTGCGGCAGCTTCATTTTGCGGCCCTGCAACCATTCCTGCAAAGCCGTCTTGGGATCCTTGGCCACGGCCTGCATGTGGGGGTTGATCTCCACTTCCTGGAACAGCCTGTGCACCAGCGCCTCGGCCTGTTCGTAACCGGCATCAAGGTACACAGCGCCGATCAAGGCTTCCAGGGCATCGGCCAGGATGGACGGACGCTGCTGCCCCCCGGACTTGGACTCGCCCTCGCCCAAGCGCAGAACTTCCGACACCTTCAAACGCAGCGCCAGCTGGTGCAAGGTGTCTTGCTTGACCAGATTGGCCCGCACGCGTGACAAATCACCTTCCGGCAACTGCGCCAGCCGCTCGTAAAGCAGACTGGCCACCGCCAGGTTCAACACGGAATCCCCCAGGAATTCCAGCCGCTCGTTGTGGTCGGCTGAAAAACTGCGGTGGGTCACAGCCCGCTGCAAGAGAGCGGGATTCGAAAAGACATGCTGCAGACGGGTTTGCAGCGAAGAGAGACTGGGATGCACTAATTAATCGGTCTGGTATTGGAAACGGTAAACGAGGAAGGCTGGTCCTGCCAATTCAATCTCGCGAGAGTATTTCAGACTCACAATGGTTTTGTCTCCGCGTTTGGTGATCTCCAGGTCCTTGCCTGCAATGGAACTGATGTTGTCGATAGCACCTGCGCGATCAAAAGCCGCTTGAATTTCACCCACGGTAGAGCCCTCTTTGGAAGCCTTCAGCGCTGCCTTGCGAATGGCCTGGTATTCCAGAAAGATCGGAATCGATTGCCCGCCAATGGCAAAGGTAGCCACCGCCAGAAAACCAACAAAAATCAAGCTGATAAACGACAGGCCACGCTGCCGCGAGCGAAATGTTGTGCGTTGCAACTTCATGGTTCGCACCCTCCTGTTTTATAGATTGCTACTGGCCATTCAGTTGAATGGCCCAATGCGTTTGAAATCGCCAAAGTTCATCCAGACAAAGAAAGCCTTGCCCACGATATTCCCTTCGGGCACAAAGCCCCAGTAACGAGAATCGAGGGAATTGTCCCGGTTGTCGCCCATCATGAAATAGTGGCCTTCGGGCACTTTGCAAACGACCCCTTCGACACTGTAGCGACAGTTTTCCCGGTAGGGAAAATTGGTCACGCCCTGGACAAATGCGGGGGCGTCAGCGTTGTTCAGCAGCCGGTGGGAATGCTCACCCAGGGTTTCTTCAAATTGCTTGAAGTACCGCATACTTTCTTGTTCCAGAAAGTCGGGCTGCGCAGAGATTGGCACCGGCTTGCCATTGATGATGAGGCGCTTGTTCAGGTACGCCACTTCATCCCCCGGCACACCCACCACCCGCTTGATGTAGTCCAGGCTCGGCTGTGGTGGGTAGCGAAACACCAACACATCCCCGCGCGCAGGCTTATTGCCTTCGATGATTTTGGTGTGGATGACGGGCAGGCGCACCCCGTAGGTGAACTTGTTCACCAGGATCAAGTCACCGACCCGCAGCGTCGGGACCATCGAGCCCGAAGGAATCTTGAAGGGTTCAAAGAGGAATGAGCGCAGCACGAACACAGCCGCGATCACGGGAAAGAGGCCCGCCGTCCAATCCAGCCACCAGGGCTGCATAAGTATGCGGCTTTTGGCTTCCTGGGCATCCACATCCACTTTTTGGATGCCCATGCGGTCCAGTTCGGCACGTCGCTGGACAGCGGCGTCTTCCAGTGCCTGGGCAGCTTTGCGCCGCTGCGGCAGGAAGTAAAAACGCTCACCCAGCCAATAAACCCCAGTCACCACGGTGGCAAGGAACAGCAGGAGTGCGAAATTGCCCTCCAGAGCACCAAAGTACCAGGCACCGATGTACCCGGCAAACGCCGCCAGCAGCAACGACGTGATCACTTGCATGAACTGCATCAATCTTCCACCTGCAAAATCGCAAGAAATGCTTCTTGCGGCACTTCCACCGAGCCAATCTGCTTCATCCGCTTCTTGCCGGCCTTCTGCTTTTCGAGCAGCTTGCGTTTGCGGGTGATGTCACCGCCGTAGCACTTGGCGAGCACGTTTTTGCGCAGCGCCTTGATGGTCTCACGCGCAATGATGTTGGCGCCAATCGCAGCCTGAATCGCCACGTCGAACATCTGGCGAGAGATGATCTCGCGCATCTTCGCCGCCACGGCACGCCCGCGGTAGGCAGCCTGGGTGCGGTGAACGATGATGGAGAGCGCGTCCACCTTTTCGCCGTTGAGCAGGATGTCCACCTTCACCACGTCCGAGGCGCGGTATTCCTTGAACTCATAGTCCATGGAGGCATAGCCACGCGATACAGATTTGAGCTTGTCAAAGAAGTCGAGAACGATTTCGCCCAGGGGCAACTCGTAAGTGAGCATCACCTGGCGACCGTGGTAGGCCATATTGATCTGCACGCCCCGCTTCTGGTTGGCCAGTGTCATCACCGGGCCCACATAGTCCTGGGGCATGTACAGGTGCACGGTGACGATGGGCTCGCGAATCTCCTGTATCTTGCCCTGATCAGGCATCTTGGAGGGGTTCTCCACCATGATGACTTCGCCGTCGCCCTTGACCACTTCGTACACCACACTCGGCGCGGTGGTGATCAGGTCCTGGTCAAACTCGCGCTCCAGACGCTCCTGCACGATCTCCATGTGCAGCAGACCCAGGAAGCCGCAGCGGAAGCCAAAGCCCAGCGCTTGCGACACCTCCGGCTCGTAATGCAGGGCTGCATCGTTGAGCTTGAGTTTTTCCAGGGCATCACGGAGTGAGTCGTATTGATTGGCCTCGGTGGGGTACAGGCCTGCAAACACCTGGGGTTGTATTTCCTTGAAACCAGGCAACGGCTCGCTGGCAGGGCCGAGATTGTTGGGCAGCTTCTTTTCCAGGGTGATGGTGTCGCCAACCTTGGCAGCCTGCAACTCCTTGATGCCTGCAATGATGTAACCCACCTCGCCCGCCTCCAGCGATTCGCGCGGCAGGTTGGCAGGTGTAAAGACGCCCAGGTTATCGGCGTTGTAAGTGGCATTGGTCGCCATCATCTTGAAACGCTCGCCCTTGGCCAGGCGCCCATCCACGACACGCACCAGCATCACCACACCAACATAGGTGTCGAACCAGCTGTCAATGATCATCGCTCGCAGCGGCGCATCGGGATTGCCCTTGGGCGCCGGCACCTTGGCAACGATCAGCTCCAGGATGTCATCAATGCCCATGCCGGTCTTGGCAGAGCAAGGAATCGCATCAGCAGCATCGATGCCGATCACATCCTCAATCTCGGCCTTGGCGTTATCAGGATCAGCATTGGGCAGATCCATCTTGTTGAGCACGGGCAAGACTTCCACGCCCAAGTCCAGCGCGGTGTAGCAGTTGGCAACCGTCTGGGCTTCCACACCCTGGGATGCATCCACCACCAGCAACGCACCTTCGCAAGCAGACAACGAGCGACTCACTTCATACGAGAAGTCCACATGCCCGGGCGTGTCGATGAGGTTCAGGTTGTAGACCTGACCATCCTTGGCCTTGTATTGCAGCGCCGCTGTTTGTGCCTTGATGGTGATGCCCCGCTCTTTCTCGATGTCCATCGAGTCAAGCACTTGGGCTTCCATATCGCGGTCAGCAAGGCCACCACAACGCTGGATGAGTCGGTCTGCCAGTGTCGACTTACCGTGGTCGATGTGCGCAATGATGGAGAAATTTCTGATGTGATTCATCAACGAAAAGCGTCAATTAATTGAAGGAGAACGGCCCGCACAAGAAAAAAGGGCGCGTCGAATGGCGACGCGCCCTGAACCAACAATCATTGGCAACTGCGATGGCTGGACCTGCATTGTAGGCAAAAAGCCTTCGTTACAGACTCCGCACCAATGCACTCTGGGGTCGTTGCCGCAGTGCAACAGATCGCTTATGCACAACTTATTCACAGAGCAAGACTGCCTGAGTGGACAAGATGTGGTGGAACTTTGGAGCTGCTGCGCACAAAACCGGCTACCCAACTCGATGATTGCAGTAGCCGGTGGTCGGTCTGTATTCTATCGAAATCGGCCGATGCATAAATTACAGGTGTGCACACACTAACTTTCAAGTCACCACAAGGCTCCGCGACCCTGCAGTGACTTGGATATCCCAGCTTCAGCGAGCAGGACGGATCAAGGCGTACTGGGCCCATTCCCCGCGGCGGAACAGCACGCTCAGGGTTTTGCTTTTATCCACCTTGCCCAACACCGCTTCAAAGTCTTTGACGCTCAGCACTTCAGAGTTCGCCAAAGCCAGAATGATGTCTCCCTCGCGCAAACCCGCGCGCGCAGCACCTTCCGACGCAGCCGTGACCACCACGCCCCCCTTGAGCTTGAGCTCACGCTTTTGCGCATCGGTCAGATCCCTCACCGCCAAGCCCACATGTTGCCCCGCATTGGACGACTTGACGCGCTCTTCCTTGTCAACCGTTTTTGTTGCCACCTTGTCAGGCTCAATCTCGGCAATGGTGACAGCCAGATCTTTACTTTGACCACGACGGAACACCGTCAAGCTGCTCTTGCTGCCAGGCTTGGCATTCCCTACCAGCCGAGGCAGATCAGCCACCTTTTCGATGGGCTTGCCTTCAAACTTGGTGATGATGTCACCTGCCTCCACACCTGCTTTTTCAGCGGGCGAGCCAGACTCCACCCCAGTGACGAGCGCCCCCTGGGCTTTGCCCAACCCCAGAGACTCCGCCACATCCTTGGTCACCGGGCCGATCTGCACACCGATCCGACCACGTGTCACGCGCCCGGCAGTCCTCAGCTGATCGCTCACGCGCATGGCTTCGTCTATCGGAATGGCGAATGAAATTCCCATGAACCCGCCCGAGCGGGAATAGATCTGGCTGTTGATGCCGACCACCTCGCCACGCATGTTGATCAGTGGCCCCCCTGAGTTTCCAGGGTTGATGGCAACATCTGTCTGGATAAATGGCAGATAGTCCCCCGTATCACGCTGCTTGGCACTGACGATCCCTGCCGTGACCGTGTTCTCCAAGCCGAAGGGCGAACCAATGGCCATGACCCACTCGCCCGCCTTGAGGCGACTAACGTCGCCCACTTTGACCGCTGGCAGTCCGGTGGCGTCAATTTTCACCAGTGCTACATCGGTGCGTTTGTCAGAGCCAACAATCTTGGCCTTGAACTCACGCTTGTCGGTCAGGGTGACGATCACCTCATCAGCGCCTTCCACCACGTGCGCATTGGTCATCACCAAACCATCGGGTGTAAGAATGAACCCGGATCCCACCCCTCGGGGCTGATCTTCTGGCTGTTGCTGAGGCCGCTGCTGACGAGGCATGTTCGGGATGGGAACACCAAAGCGACGAAAGAAGTCAGCCATCTCTTCGTCCATGGCTGCGCCACCTGCGCGGCCCAGCGACTTCTCAGTGGTACGAATATTGACCACCGAAGGGCCGACCTGCTCTACCAAATCGGTGAAGTCAGGCAGATTTCGAACCACCGCAGTTTGCGCCAGGGCCACCGAGGGAGAGACAGCGGTCCATCCCGCAATGCTGGTGAACACTCCCGCCAGAGCGACAGAACGGAGCAATTTCCAATTCAAAACGGACATCATTGGCCTTTCAAAAAAAGGTGACAGGGCGTTATACGAATGATGCTGTGAAAGGCGTGGGCAGCGTTTGGTTCCCTTGATGTACGCAAGTTTTCGCGTTAACCCAGCTGGCGGCGACGTTTGACTCACCACCATCTCGCTCAAAAAAGTGAGCACCTGTATGGAACAGCCGCCGCCCCGCTCGTCAGCGCAACCTTACCCAAGCCTGAGAGAACCTGTACAGCGTTTTACGGGGCACCTCGCCGACCACGGTGAGCCAGGCATCTTCACCCACTTTGCGGCCAAGCAACTGGGTCGCCCCCATGCTCACTTCCTGCGATTGCAGGTCGGCATGCCGAACCGCATCGAGTGGCTCCAGAAACAGCGAAACGGAAGCCAGCCCATCAGAGTACGAGCACTGCAAAACACTTCGCGTATCGGCCTGAGTCGCCAAAGTGCGGCGATAACATTGCACAGGCACAAATCCTTCGACCGGCTGGCGCAGCCCCCATCCCTCAGACTGTGCAGAGGTTTTTCGCACATTGACGGTAACTACTTGGAAGCCGGCGATCGCATCCATGGAGCGAGAAAGATCCTCAGCCCGCACTGGTGCATTCCAGTCGATCTCAGAAAATGCCGCCTGCTCCACCACTCGGCCATCAACCGCCAGAGTTTGCAGCTTCATCACCAAGCCCGTGGCTTGATCAGACCAGATGCGATAGCCCAGGCGCAAATCATCCTGCGGTTTGAACCAGAGTACATCAGCCATCCGGCCCGCCACCCGCTCTGAGCCGAGCCGCTTGGCAGAGTAATACTGCGATAGCTGAGCCCCAGGCACTACGGAAGGCTGTGGAAAGACCGCCAGGTTATCTGCACGGTCGGTACGCACAGTGCGGGTGGAGCCGAAAAAGGTTCTCATCTCGCCGTTGCGCCGGTACACCGTTCGCGGGGCGCCCGTCAGGCTCTCTACCTTCTCAATTTGCACACCGCCATCGCACGCCTGGGTGATGCGCGAACTCGACATGGCCCCTGAGGCAGACATCACCACGAAAGTCCCGGAGTAGGGGCTTTGACACACCGCCCCTCGCATGTGCTCGACCCATTGAGACACATCGCGGTTGGGCTGCGCAGGGGCAGATGCTCCCTCACTGGGGGCGTGGGCGTGGGCATGCGCTCCGATGACCACACCCGCTACCAGCACCAAGCCTCGCATGCGAGAGGCTAAGGTGAGTAAAAAACTGGCCGATGGGCGGTCTGCGACCAAACGTTTTTGCTGGCCGAATACCATGAGCAACTTATCGGGAAGGCTCTTCAAAGGTGGCATTGCGCAGGAAGCCAGCAGGCATCTGCAAAGCGGAGGTGCTGCCGAACTGCTTATGAGCCTGCAGCAACTCATCCAGACGGGGATCACGCAACATCACAGGCTGACCTGCGCCCTCGGACACAGCCAACACCTCCGTCGGTTGCGGTACCGGGGCCGCTGCAAGCTGCTTGCCCTGCCCTTGCAGAGCGCTGAGAGAATTCCAGCCAATGGCTGCCACGGCAGCCAATGACGCGAAACCGGCGACCATCTTCCAACGAAATACGGAGGAATTGGCAGCAGGACGCTCCGTGTTGACGACAGCGCTGTGCGTTACAACCACTGCTTCTTCAGGTTTTTGCACCGGGAACCGGGGTTCTTGCGCTATTTGCTCACGCAGACGGCCGAGCAACGGGCTGGTGGCGTGGGCAGCCAGTTCAGGCGAGCGCAACACATCACCAACCAAATGGTAAAGCTCCCAAGTAGCTTGCCCTTTGTCTGCAGCGAAAGACAGCGCCTCCGCCAACGAAGCATCGTCAAGCTCTCCGTCCATCAGCGCCGACAACTGTTCATCCTGCGTCAAATCTCTGTCCATGATTTCACCTGTCAAACAACCAGCAACCACACAAAATACGTTCTAGGGCCTGCTCACTCACGAGCACTACCACCGCTTGCCAGATTGATTCTCCAGCAAGGGGCGTACCTTCGCCGAGATTGCCTCTCGCGCCCGAAAGATGCGGGATCGTACGGTTCCGATAGGGCAATTCATGGCACTGGCGATTTCTTCGTAACTGAGACCTTCGATTTCACGAAGGGTGACCGCCTGTCGCAAATCCTCAGGCAGAGCTTCCATGGCGGCGTTCACCACATGGGCAATCTCCTGGGCCGCCAAAACGGTTTCCGGGGTCTCTTGTGTGGTTAGTTCATGATCCACACGGGAAGTTTCATCTTCTTCGTCACCACCGCGCAGAGCGTTCTCAGAAACGACCGGATTGCGCTTCATGTCCATCAACGCCTTTTTGGCCGTGTTGACAGCGATCCGATAAAGCCAGGTGTAGAACTGGGCATCACCCCGAAACTGGTGAAGGGCGCGATAGGCGCGAATGAAGGTTTCCTGGGCAATGTCCTGCACCAGGTCAACATCACGCACCATCCGTCCGATCAGGCGCTCAATGCGCCGTTGGTATTTGATGACCAACAGTTCATATGCTCGCTGATCGCCCGCAACTGTGCGCTCCACCAGTTGGATATCGCTGTCAGTAGGGGAAGAAGGCGGGGTTGCAGTCATGGACACTCAGGAATCACGCCTCAGGGCTCCCGGCCTGGGGCCGGATGGAATAGGGAAGCCGGGGCGGCTGCCTGCATGGCGGGCGAATATACCGCACGCCGTAAATCACCCCAGCGCTCGGTTTGACGAGAACGCTCAAGCCAGATCCAAGAGCGGCGCAAGTCTCCATGCACTACCATGACCCAGAGCCAAGCTTGCATATCCACCAAGACCTGAGGCGCGCGCCTCAAAGCGAGAGGTTCTTCGTCGGCGACAAAATGAATTGCCCAAACCTGACCGTCCCACACCAGCTCACCCAAAGGGGCACACCACCAGTACCGCAGTGCACAGAGAGAAGCTATCACCCAGGCAGCGAGTGCCAACACGCCAGTCCATTGGAGCCCTGCGCCAGCCCTTCCCTGCGCTACCGCAAAGGCAAACACACCAGCACCAGAAGCAGCCGATATCAGCAAAACCAAGATGGCAAGTACCACGCTGCGCGCGAATGGATAGCGCACCGCAGGAGCGGTATATCTGACGAAGCCTGTCATCGACAGAAAGGATAGAGCTGCAGGATTTGGGAAGCCAAAGCTAACCTGCACCGAGAAAATTCAGCGATCAAGGCTGCTATCGGGGGCACTATGTGACTTGGAACTTGCTGGGGAGCACCGGGAATGCTGACCACTTTGTCATCAAGCATTACCCTGCGCACACCGAAGCCCGTAAAGACTAGCAATCTAACAAAGCCAGTACGGCAATGTAAACGCCGCGCTAGCTCGTTCAGATCCGCTTGAATACCAAAGAGCCATTGGTGCCACCAAAACCAAAATTGTTTTTGAGGGCCACATCAATCTTCATATCACGCGCCGTGTTGGCGCAGTAGTCCAGATCGCACTCTGGATCCTGGTTGAAGAGGTTGATCGTTGGGGGCGCCTTCTGGTGATGCAAAGCCAGCACCGTGAAGACGCTTTCGATGCCGCCGGCCCCGCCGAGCAAGTGACCGGTCATCGACTTGGTCGAACTCACCACCGTACGTTTGGCGTGATCGCCCAGCGCAGCCTTGATGGCGTTGGTTTCGTTCAAATCGCCCAGGGGCGTTGAAGTGCCGTGGGCATTGAGGTAATCAATCTGATCAGCGTTGACACCCGCATTGCGCATCGCACTGATCATGGCTCTGCGAGGACCATCCATATTGGGAGCGGTCATGTGCCCTGCGTCAGCGCTCATGCCAAAGCCACCGACTTCAGCGTAAATCTTGGCACCGCGCGCCTTGGCGTGTTCGTACTCTTCCAGCACCATGACACCAGCGCCTTCGCCGAGCACAAAACCGTCACGGTCTTTGTCCCAGGGGCGAGAGGCCGTCTGCGGGTCATCATTGCGCGTTGAAAGCGCACGCATGGCCGCAAAGCCGCCAATGCCTAACGGAGAGACGGTGGATTCAGTGCCACCAGCAACGACGATATCGGCATCGCCGTACTCGATCATGCGTCCGCCCTCGCCAATGCAGTGCAAACCGGTGGTGCACGCAGTCACGACGGACAGATTCGGCCCCTTGAAGCCAAAACGCATGGAAACATGACCAGCCACCATATTGATGATGGAGGCTGGCACAAAAAATGGGGTAATCCGCCGAGGGCCTCGGGCGGCATACTCGATATGGGTGTTCTCGATCAGCGGAAGCCCGCCAATTCCAGAACCAATAACGCAGGCAATGCGGGTGGCCAACTCATCGTCGAGCGCCTCGCCTGTGGGCAAGCCCGCATCCTGCACAGCCTGCGCTGCCGCAGCGATCCCAAAATGAATGAAGGAGTCCATCGCACGCGCATCTTTTGCGCTGATGTACGACTCCAGGTCAAATCCCTTGACCTCACCCGCTATCCTGCAGGCGAAGTTCGACGCATCGAACTTGGTGATGAGGTCAATGCCGGACTTGCCGGCGAGGATGTTGGCCCAGGCATCAGCCACCGTGTTACCCACGGGGCTGACGCAACCCAGGCCGGTCACGACAACGCGACGACGGCTCATGCGTGAAAACCTTCTACTGATCGCTCGAGTCAGGCGCAGGGCGCCGCTCAGGCCTTCTGGTGATTGTTGGCGTAGTCGATGGCGTTTTGCACCGTGGTGATCTTTTCCGCGTCTTCGTCGGGGATCTCGATGCCGAACTCGTCTTCCAGTGCCATCACCAGCTCCACGGTGTCGAGGGAGTCAGCGCCGAGGTCAGCCACGAAGGACTTCTCGTTGGTAACTTGGGACTCTTCCACACCGAGTTGTTCGGCAATGATTTTTTTGACGCGTGCTTCGATATCGCTCATGGTTTCCCTCTGGGGGTTGTGAATGAATCCGCGATTCTAGCCGCTAAGGAGATTCCCCCTTGGCAGCCCGCCGTCCGGATGAACCGGCGTTAACTTGTCTCAATTACATGTACATGCCGCCATTGACGTGCAATTCCTGCCCCGTCACATAGCCAGCCTCATTGGAAGCCAGGTAGGCCACTGCATGCGCGATGTCCTGCGGCTTGCCCATATGGCCCAACGGGATCTGCGCATTGAGGGCTTTTTGCTGGTCTTCGGGCAGCACAGAGGTCATATCGGTCTCAATAAAACCGGGCGCCACGCAGTTGACGGTGATGTTGCGACTCCCCAGTTCGCGAGCCAGCGCACGGGTCATGCCCGCCACACCTGCCTTGGCGGCCGCATAGTTGGCTTGCCCTGGGTTGCCCGAGGCGCCCACCACGCTGGTGATGCTGATGATGCGGCCAAAGCGCTGCTTCATCATGGGGCGAATGGCAGCACGGCTTACTCGGAATACGGCCTTGAGATTGGTATCCAGCACCGCATCCCAGTCCTCATCCTTCATGCGCATGGCCAGCGTGTCACGGGTGATACCCGCGTTGTTCACGAGCACATGCAGGCCGCCTTGCTGCTTGACGATGCCGTCGATCAGGGCTTCCACCGCGGCGGCATCGTTCACATTGAGATTGGCACCCCGGCAACCAGGGTAAGCGGCCAGTGCCTGACCAATGCGCGCAGCGCCTTCGTCAGTGGTCGCGGTGCCTACCACCTGGTAGCCGCGCACGGCCAATTCCAGGGCGATGGCGGCACCGATACCGCGCGAGGCACCAGTTACCAGGGCCACCTGGGATGTCTTTGTCGAATCCGTCATTTCAATGCCTCCATCACTTCAGCCAACGTGGCAGGGTCAAACAAAGGCAGGCCTGTGAGTTCAGCGTCAATCCGCTTCGTCAGCCCTGCCAATACCTTGCCCGGCCCCGCTTCCACCACATGGGTGATGCCACGCGCCTTCAAGGCCTGCACACACTCGACCCAGCGCACAGGCCCGAACGCCTGGCGATAGAGAGCGTCGCGAATCTGTGCCGCATCCGTGCGAACCGCCACGTCGATGTTGTTGACAACAGGAATTTGCGGCTCAGCCAGCACAACAGATTCCAGAGCCACGCGCAGCTTTTCAGCGGCCGGCTTCATCAGGCTGGAGTGGAATGGAGCAGACACCGGCAGTGGCAACGCACGCTTGGCACCCGCAGCCTTGAGCACCTCACAAGCCTTCTCAACCCCGGCCTTGGTACCTGCAATCACCGTCTGGGCGGGGTCGTTGAAATTGACCGCCTCGACCACTTCGGCACCGCCCAGAGAGACCACAGCCTCCGCACAGCCAGAAATCACCTTTGAAGCCTCGAGCCCCAGGATGGCAGCCATGGCGCCGGCGCCGACCGGCACAGCCTCCTGCATGGCAGCCGCGCGCAGGCGCACCAAAGGCGCAGCCTGCGCCAGGGTCAGCACACCTGCTGCCACCAGCGCCGAATACTCACCCAATGAATGACCCGCCAGAGCTGCGGGCTTGGCACCGCCAGCCGCACACCACACGCGCCAGGCTGCCACACCAGCCACCAGCATCACGGGCTGGGTATTGGTCGTCAGGGCCAGCACTTCCTTGGGGCCTTCGTGGATCAAACGGGCCACATCCTCGCCCAAGGCCTCAGAGGCCTCTTGCAGCGTCTGCTGCACAGCAGGATGGTCGCCCCAGGCGTCGAGCATGCCCACAGCCTGCGAGCCCTGCCCCGGAAAAACAAATGCGAATGACTTCATAATTTTCTAATCAAAACAGGCTCTTCTAGCGAATAGTAGTGATGGAAATCGCCGCACGTCTGTAAACGACGATTTCGACGTACGACATTTATCGAGTGCATCACTAGCATTCGCTAGAAGAGCCTCAAAACATGCTCTAGCGCTTATACAGCAAGCGCAAGCAGCTACATTTTCAATAGCACAGCACCCCAGGTGAAGCCACCACCCACGCCTTCTAGCAGCACCGTCTGACCGGGCTTGACCTGACCATTGCGTACCGCATGGTCCAGCGCCAGAGGGATCGATGCCGCGGAGGTGTTGCCATGCTGGTCCACAGTGACCACAACCTTGTCCATGGAGAGCTTCAGCTTGCGGGCCGTGCCCTGCATGATGCGGATGTTCGCCTGGTGCGGAATCAGCCAATCGATGTCCGACTCCGTCAAACCAGCCTTGGCAAGCGCTGCATGGGCCGCCTTTTCCAGCACCCCCACCGCCAGCTTGAACACTGCCTGGCCGTCCATCTTCAGCAGAGGATCACCCAAGACTTGTCCACCCGACACATTGCCGGGAACGCACAGAATGCCCACATGCTTGCCGTCGGCATGCAGGTCACTGGACAAAATACCGGGGGTTTCAGACGCCTCCAGCACCACAGCGCCTGCACCATCGCCAAACAGCACGCAGGTCGTGCGGTCATTGAAGTCGAGAATGCGGCTGAATACTTCAGCGCCCACCACCAGGGCCCGGCTGGCAGCGCCAGACTGGATCATGGCGTCGGCCACCGACAGCGCATAGACAAAGCCGCTGCACACCGCCTGCACATCAAAAGCAGGGCATCCGTTGGCCCCCAGCTTGTTTTGCAAGATGCAGGCCGTGGAAGGAAACACCATGTCTGGCGTGGAGGTCGCAACAATGATCAGGTCAATATCTTGGGGCTGAACACCAGCGGCTTCCAAGGCGTTGCGGGCGGCTTCCAGACCCAGGTCGCTGCTACCCACCTCGGGGTCAGCAAAGTGCCGGGCACGAATACCCGTGCGTTCCACAATCCATTCGTCAGAAGTTTCAATACCGCGCTGCGCGAGCTCGGCCACCAGATCGGCATTGGTCAGGCGGCGAGGGGGCAAACTGCTGCCGGTGCCGGTAATGCGGGAATAACGTCTCATCAATGTGTCGTCGCCGAAACACCGGTCTTGGCTTGCGCATCTGCGGGCGCCAGAAGGGGCGCTGCATGCGCAATCCGCGTCCGGACACGGTCGAGCAGGTTGTTGCGGGCTGCATCATACGCCCGGTTCAAAGCCTGCTCGAACGCGAGAACATCCGCCGATCCGTGGCTCTTGAAGACCAGACCCCGCAGGCCCAACAGCGCTGCGCCGTTGTAACGACGGTAGTCCATGCGCTTCATCAACGCTTTTAGAACCGGATAGGCAATGATCGCAGCAGCTTTGGTCAAGATATTGCGAGAAAACTCGTTTTTCAAGCCGCCAATGACCATGGAGGCAACACCTTCGCTGGCCTTGAGGGCCACATTGCCCACAAAACCGTCACACACCACGATGTCCACGGTGCCCTTGAAGATATCGTTGCCTTCCACATTGCCGTAGAAGCTCAAATCACCGGAACCTGCTGCTGTTCGCAGCAATTCGCCCGCTTTTTTGATGACTTCGCTGCCTTTGATAATTTCTTCGCCGATGTTGAGCAACCCCACAGTGGGCTCGCCCCCCTCCTGCAAAGCAGAAACCAGGGCAGAACCCATCACGGCAAACTGGAGCAAGTGTTCTGCGGAGCAGTCCACATTCGCACCCAAATCCAGCACCGTGGTGGCGCCTCCCTGGGCGTTGGGCAATTGCGTGGCGATAGCTGGGCGATCAATGCCATCCAGCGTCTTCAACAGATAACGGGCAATGGCCATCAAAGCGCCCGTGTTGCCTGCCGATACCGCGGCGGCGGCAGCGCCATCCTTGACCTGCTGGATGGCTACGCGCATGGAAGAATCTTTCTTCTTGCGCAAGGCCACTTCCACGGGGTCATCCATGGCGACGACCTCAGAGGCAGCCACGATGGTGGCACGGTCGTGCGCGAACGATTGAAGGCTTTGAGGCAAGCCCACCAACAACAAACGCGCCTGGGAATGGGTTTCTAGAAACTGGCGGCACGCCGCGAGCGTGACGCGGGGGCCGTGATCGCCCCCCATGCAGTCAACAGCCAGTGTGATCATGGGCGACTTGTCCAGCCAACGGCCTTGGCCGGAAGATAAATACGACGGTCAAAACAAAGGCCCGCACTACAAGATGTAGTTGCGGGCCTTGAATGCAGCTGAAATCAGGCTTCAGACTTGTTCTTCAGCACTTGGCGGCCACGGTAGAAACCGTTGGGGCTGATGTGGTGACGCAGGTGTGTTTCACCGGTGGTGGGTTCCACAGCGGTGCCTGGCACATTCAGTGCATTGTGCGAACGGTGCATGCCGCGCTTGGAGGGAGACTTTTTGTTTTGCTGAACTGCCATGATGGCTCCTGGTCTTGAATAGGGTTGGTAAAAACGCGATCAGCCCAATAAGACACGAGGGGGATTCGCGAGAAGCCCTCGATTATAGCCCAAACAAAAATTTATGTCCCTTTTCCGTCCTTGCGCAGAGCAGCCAGCGCAGCGAACGGGTTGGGTTTTTCTGAGCTGGCCGCCTCAAAGTCGTCATCGGACGAGGCCAGGGGAACAGACGTAGGGCACTCCTCGTGGCGTGGCACCACGGGCAGAGCCATCAGCAACTCGTCCTCGATCAGCTCGCGCAAATCGAACTCCCGGCTCAGCGCCAACAGATCCTCATCACACTCTTCATCCAGAGCTTCGGCCGTGGCTTCATCTGCCACAAACCGGAAGGAGCGCTCCACATCCAGAGGGACATCGACCGGGGTGAGGCAGCGCTGGCATTCCATGGGAAAGCTGGCGTGCACAGACAAATGAAGCCAGATTTGCCCTGGACCTCCTGCTTCGGGCCGGATTTCGGAAGCCGCTTTCCAGTCCACGAGCAGATCTGGGTGCAAGCCTTTTGCCTCTTGCGCCAAGCGCTCATATTTCAGGAGCGAATCATGACCTGACAGATGGCCTCCCGCTTGGGCGAAAGCCTTGATGTCAAGCCGGTCGGGGGAGTATTCCTTGGTCATGGCGGCAGTGTAAGAGAATTGGCGCATGCATGAATCCTCCACCCTGCCACGCCCTCTGGTATTGGGCTCCACCTCCCGCTATCGGTGCGAACTGCTTTCACGCCTGAACCTGCCTTTTGATGTGGCCGCTCCCCAAGTCGATGAAACCCCTCACGACCGAGAGCCTCCCAAAGAGCTTGCCCTTCGGCTTGCACTGGCCAAAGCACGGGCGGTCGCAGCACTCCACCCTACCGCCGTGGTCATTGGCTCCGACCAGGTGGCCGACTTGGCGGGGCACCCCTTGGGCAAGCCGGGCAACCACGAAAGAGCCACGCAGCAACTCCAAGCCATGAGCGGCCAAACCGTCATCTTTCAAACGGCTGTTGCTGTGGTTTGCGCGGAAACGGGTTTTGAACAGGTGGATCTGGCGCCGGTGGAGGTGAAATTTCGCCACCTCAGCTCCGCAGAAATTGAAAGGTATCTGCGCACAGAAGAGCCCTACGACTGCGCGGGCAGCGCCAAAAGCGAAGGGTTGGGCATCAGCCTGCTGGATGCTATCCTGAGTGACGACCCCACCGCCTTGATCGGCCTGCCCCTGATTCGCACTTGCCGCATGCTGCGCGCCGCCGGGCTGGTGCTGCCATGAGCGAAGCCACCACCCCCTCGCCGGTCGCTGCGGCCACAGCCTCTTCCGACCCAAAACGGGGCCGACTGCTCCTGGTGCCCGCACCGCTCGACTTTGGCTGCGAACAGCAAGCGCCGCTGGAAGATGCCCTGCCGCGCGCCACGATTGGGCAAGCAGCCCAGCTCAGCCACTGGATCTGCGAAAACGCCAAAAGCACCCGCGCGTACCTCAAACGCGTGGACGCCATCCAGGCGCTAGCCACCCCCATTCAAGCCCAGCAGATCACCGAACTCCCCCGCGAAGTTCACAAAAAGGGAGACCATGGCGACAAAGGCGCCCCGGTGTTTGACGCGCGCCCGTTGCTGGCGGCAGCCCTGCAAGGGCACGATATGGGCCTGGTCAGCGAAGCGGGCATGCCCGCAGTGGCCGACCCCGGCTCCTCCATCGTGCGGGCTGCCCACGACCTGGAAATCCCGGTAGTTCCGCTGGTCGGCCCGGTTTCGCTGCTACTGGCCCTGGCTGCCAGCGGCATGAACGGACAAAACTTCGCCTTTGTGGGCTACCTGCCCCAAAGTGGACAGGAACGCACCCAACGCATCCGCGAGCTGGAGTCATTTGCCCTCAAAACTGGGCAGACACAGGTATTCATCGAGACGCCTTATCGCAATGCAGCACTGTGGCAGGCGCTGACCCAGACACTGCAAACCAATACCCGGCTGGCCATGGCTGCAGGGCTCACACTGGAGTCCGCCAAGCTGTGTAGCTTGCCCGTAAAGCAGTGGCGGCAACGAGAGATACCCGTGGACAACCGCACTCCGACGGTGTTCCTCATCGGCCGGTAATCCTCGCCGTAACCGCCCAACCCTGATAAAAAAGCCCCGGCAGCCCCAACAAAAGAGGCTGCCGGGGCTTTTTTAAACCCGCGCCGCTGCGCTTAACGCAATTGCGGTGCGGCTATAGAAGTCGCAGCTTTGGCTGCGCCTGCCCCCATGGCCGCGCCAAAGCGTTTGACCAGACGCTCGGCCACGTTATCGCGGCGGGTGTAGTCGATGATGTCTTCCGCCTTGACCACTTCACGCGCCACATAGTCCAGGTTGCCCAGCTTGTCTGCCAAGCCCATTTCCACAGCCTGCTGCCCGGTCCAGAAAAGCCCGCTGAACGTTTCAGGCGTCGTCTTCAGTCGGTCGCCCCGCCCGGCCTTCACCACTGCAATGAACTGCTGGTGGATTTGGTTCAGCATGGCTTGCGCATAGGTGCGCTGCTGCTCAGTCTGGGGGCTGAACGGGTCCAGAAAACCCTTGTTTTCCCCGGCCGTGAGCAAGCGACGCTCCACGCCCAGCTTTTCCATAGTGCCGGTAAAACCGAAACCATCCATGAGGACACCAATGCTGCCGACGATGCTGGCCTTGTCCACGAAGATTTCATCAGCAGCGGCAGCAATGTAGTAAGCCGCCGAGGCGCAGGTTTCTTCCACCACCGCGTACACCGGCTTGTTGTGCTTGGCCTTGAGGCGGGTGATTTCGTCATTGATGATGCCCGCCTGCACCGGGCTGCCCCCTGGGGAGTTGATCAGCAAGACCACCGCCTTGGAGCCCTCGTCTTCGAAGGCACTGCGCATGGCAGCCACCACAAACTCGGCGCTCGCCTCTGCACCCGAGGCAATTTCACCCTTGATGTCCACCACCGCTGTATGCGGTGCGCTCTTGTTGGCACTGGGCGACCCTTGCAGCATCGCTCCCCAGAAAATGGCAACCACCAATAGCAGCCACGTGAACCGGAAGAAGATCTTCCAGCGCCTGGCAGCCCGTTGCTCTGCCAGGGACGCCATAGCGAGCTTTTCCAGCACTACACGCTCCCAGCCCGGCTCACCCACCGGGGCGTTTTTAGGGCCTGCCGCGGCGGGCGCAGGCGCTGTGGCCTGCGCAGCCCACAGATCAGACGCAGGCAACGAATCTGGCGCACCGCCAGGGGTAGGGGATGGAGGGGTATTTGGTTCAGTCATGCAAAGCCTCCCGCTGCCTGACCAGTCCTAGGAAAAGCGCTGGACAGCACAGCGGACAAAAAAATCAAGATACGACGCAAAGTACACATCACAACACCACGGGTTGTAGGTTGTAAGCAGTATGCCAGCGCACTACGCCATCGCTTTCCGATAGGGGAATTTTCACCAAACCGCCACGGCACGGGCCGCCAGCACACGACCCCGTATCGGGCGCGTACGCAGCACCGTGGGTTGCGCACAACAACCATTTCCCGGAATCATCGAAAAAACGATTGGGTTGGTAATCCATTTCCATGGCCACATGGGTGCAGCGGTTCAGATACGCATGGGCAACGCCCTGGTAGCGAATGGCAAAAGCCCGGCAGGTCTGCCCGCCGTATTGCACATCGAAGGGCACGGCCAAGCCGCCCTCCTGCAGATCGGCGCTGGCGCACAGGGCGATCACAGGCTCAGACATGATTGCCCTTTGCAGCGAAACCAATATTGCGCTGCCACATCGCTCAGGCTTCCTCCAACAGCCAGCCATGCAACTGCGCCACTGAGTGCGCAACAAACAACGGCTTGAGCTCATGGAAAGCATCCGGCTCGTGGGCGCCGTAGCTGACCCCCACGCTGGCACAACCCGCATTCAGCGCCATTTGCAGGTCATGGGTGGTGTCACCGATCATCAGCAGCCGCTCGGGCGGCACGTCGAACTCGGCCATCAGCTCCTGCAACATCAGCGGGTGGGGCTTGCCAGCCGTCTGGTCTGCCGTGCGGGAGCCGTCGAACATGCCGCGCAAGTCCACGGAATGCAGCACCTCGTCCAGGCCACGCCGGCTCTTTCCGGTGGCGACCGCCAGCAGATGGCCGCGCTGGCGCAAGTCGTTCAGCATGGGCAACACCCCGGCAAACAAGCTCAGGTCGTTCTGGTGCTGCAGGTAATGAAAGCGGTAGCGGTTGCCCAGCTCCTGGTATTTTTCTGGCGGCACATCAGGCGCAGCATGTGCCAGCGCTGGAATCAATGCCATGCCAATGACATAGGCAGCCTCCTTGTCAGAAGGCACGGTGCCGCCCACATCCCGCACCGCTTCCTGGATAGAGCGCACGATGATGGCAGTAGAGTCGTACAGCGTGCCATCCCAGTCGAAGGCAATCAGGTCAAAACGGCGCGAGCGGGCGGGGGACGGCATGGCGGGTGTGATCAAGCGGAGGGAATGAATTCTGCCAACTCGGAGGGCAGCGGCGCGTTCAAGGTGATGCGCTCGGCGGTGGCGGGGTGGCTGAACTGTAACCGCCAGGCGTGCAAAAACATGCGCTTGAGCCCAAGCTTCTGCAACCGCTTGTTCAGGTCAAAGTCCCCGTACTTGTCGTCGCCCACGATGGGGTGCCCCTGGCTGGCGAGGTGAACCCGAATCTGGTGGGTGCGACCGGTTTTGATGGTCACCTCCAGCAGCGTCATGGCGGGCAATCCTTGCAGGGGCCGCGCAGGCACGGCCTGCCGCACCTTCACCAAAGTAATGGAGCGCATGCCGTCCGGGTCGTCTGCAGTGGTGACGCGCACGCGGCGCTCACCGTCCGCCTGCAGGTATTTGTGCAGAGGCAGGTCAATGACCTTGTTGCTGGGCGCCCATTGGCCCGTGACCAGCGCCAGGTAGGTCTTGCCCGTTTCACGCTCACGAAACTGGTCTTGCAAATGGGTCAGCGCGGACCTTTTCTTGGCCACCAGCAGGATTCCCGAGGTCTCCCGGTCCAGCCGATGCACCAGTTCCAGTAGCTTGGCCTGGGGACGGGCTTGCCGTAATTGCTCGATGACGCCGAAGCTCACGCCGCTGCCCCCGTGCACGGCCACACCAGCGGGTTTGTCGATGGCGAGAAGATGCTCGTCTTCCAGAAGAACCGGAAACTCGCGCGCCGGTGCCGGGCGCTCGGCTTTCTCGGCCACCTTGTCGGAGACGCGCACGGGCGGCAGACGCACCATGTCGCCCTGCTCGACGCGGGTGTCGGCACTGGCGCGGCCTTTGTTGATGCGCACTTCACCGCTGCGAATGATGCGGTACACGTGGGTCTTGGGTACGCCCTTCAAATGGCGTATCAGGAAGTTATCGAGCCGCTGGCCAGCGGAATCTTCATCGACTTCGACCAAGCGGACTGCAGGAGGGTTGGTAGCCGGGGCCCCGTCCAGCGGTGGTTTGCCCCCTATAATGTGTTTCACCTGCGCGTTGTTTTGTAAGTGGTTGATTTGTCTGGAGTTTAGTCCACTCAGCCTTGCTACTTGCGCAGGCAGGTCGATGCCAGCGGGTGTCGCACACGCAGATTGCGGGCCAGATGCTCGCAATGGCCTGGGCGGCAGTCGGCGGGCTGACAAATTGAAACACCGATACGGAATCCCCCAAACCGGCAGATGCTCCCTACCAGGGACAGGTCTGCCGGCGGATCAAAGCGAGCATGTGGTTGTTGATGGCTTGGATGGCGACTTTATGGCGGCGGCTCTTGCCCCCCGCCATGCGCATCCAATTGCCGCCAGCGCCCTACCAGCAAGCGCAAGCAGCTATCAAAAGCATAGCAAATCTGCGCCAATCCCACTCGCCCCCATCCACGCGCCTTTGCCTCCTGTGCTGAGCTCACCCTCGGCAGCCTGAGTCATCCCCGGCAATTCCCTTCGTTTCGATCCGTCAGTCCAGGCATTTACAGCTCCTGTAGAGCTTGTCATTGGTTTGGAACTGTGGGTGGCAGCCCGCTGCAGCAACTGAGCTGCGCCGCTGCCATTCGCAAAAAAACGAAAAGGAATCGCATCATGAAGCGGATGCTCATCAACGCCACGCAGCCCGAAGAACGCCGCCTGGCCATCGTCGACGGACAAAAGCTCCTCGACTACGAAATCGAAATCGAAGGGCGCGAACAGCGCAAGGGCAACATCTACAAGGCCGTCGTCACGCGCGTCGAGCCCTCGCTGGAAGCCTGCTTTGTGGACTACGGCGAAGACCGCCACGGCTTCCTGCCGTTCAAGGAAATCTCGCGCCAGTACTTCGCCCCCGGCGTCTCGCCCAGCCAGGCCCGCATCAACGAAGTCATCAAAGAAGGCCAGGAACTGCTGGTCCAGGTCGAAAAGGAAGAGCGTGGCAACAAGGGCGCGGCCCTGACCACCTTCATCAGCCTCGCCGGTCGCTATGTGGTGCTGATGCCCAACAACCCCCGTGGCGGTGGCGTGTCACGCCGCATCGAGGGCGAGGACCGCGCCGAGCTCAAAGAAGCGATGGACCAGCTCGAATACCCGAACGGCATGTCCATCATCGCGCGCACCGCCGGCATTGGCCGCACCGCGCCCGAGCTGCAGTGGGACCTGAACTACCTGCTCAAGCTGTGGAACGCCATTGACGGCGCCGCCAAGGGTGGCAAGGGCGCCTTCCTGATTTACCAGGAATCGAGCCTGGTGATCCGCGCGATCCGCGACTACTTCAACAACGACATCGGTGACATCCTCATCGATACCGACGACATCTACGAACAGGCGCAGCAGTTCATGGCGCACGTCATGCCCGAGCATGCCGCCCGCGTGAAGCGCTACCGCGACGACGCCGCCCTGTTCAGCCGCTTCCAGATCGAGCACCAGATCGAATCGGCCTATGCCCGCACCGTGCAACTGCCCTCGGGCGGCGCCATCGTGATCGACCACACCGAAGCACTGGTGTCCGTAGACGTGAACTCGGCCCGCGCCATCAAGGGCGGTGACATCGAGGAAACCGCCACGCGCACCAACCTGGAAGCTGCCGACGAAGTGGCCCGCCAGATGCGCCTGCGCGACCTGGGCGGCCTGATCGTGATCGACTTTATCGACATGGAAGAGTCGAAGAACCGCCGCGAAGTGGAAAACCGCCTGCGCGACGCGCTGCGCCAGGACCGCGCCCGCGTGCAGTTCGGCACCATCAGCAAGTTCGGCCTCATGGAAATGAGCCGCCAGCGCCTCAAGCCTGCGCTGTCCGAAGGCTCGTCCATCCCATGCCCACGCTGCGGCGGCGCAGGCCATATCCGCGACACCGAATCGTCGGCCCTGCAGATCCTGCGGATCATTCAGGAAGAGTCGATGAAGGACAACACCGCTGCCGTGCACTGCCAGGTGCCGGTGGAAGTGGCCTCGTTCCTGCTCAACGAAAAGCGCACCGAGATCGCCAAGATCGAACTCAAGCAGCGCGTGAGCGTGCTGATGGTGCCCAACAAGACGCTGGAAACCCCCAACTACCGGCTGGAGCGCTTGAAGCACGACGACCCGCGTCTGGACCATATCGACGCAAGCTACAAGCTGGCCGAAGACGTGGAAGACCCTACGGCTGTGACACGCCGTTCGCAGGAGCCCACCAACAAGCAGACTCCGGTCATCAAGGGCGTGCTGCCGGACGCACCCGCCCCCGTCGCCGAGCCCCGCCCTGAAGGCGCAGCCCGCCCCACCCGCAATGGCAGCGGCCAGGGTGCCCGCAATGGCGCCGCTGCAACCCCTGCGCCCGCACCGGCACCGGCACCGGCACCAGCACCCGTGCCGCAAGAGAAGGGCTTCTTCGCCTGGCTCAAGAGCCTGTTCGGCTTTGGCGCGGCACCGGCTCCAGCCCCCGTGGCAGCCCCTGCGCCAGCAGCCCCGGCTGAAGGCAATGCGCGCGGCGATGGCCGCCGTGATGGCCGAGGCGGTGAAGGACGTGGCCGACGCGGCGGACGGGATGGCGCCCGCGATGGTGCGCGCGACCCCGCCCGCGAAGGCAACCGTGACGCCGCAGGCAGCACCAGCGAAGGCCGTGGCCGCCGCAACGAACGCGGCACTGAAGGGCGCGCACCCCGCGATGGCGACCGCCGCCCCGAAGGTGAAAACCGCAACGGTGAGGCGCGTGAAGGCCGCAATGGCCGTGGCCGCCGCGACGCCGAAAACCGCAGCAATGCCGCACTGAACGGCGATGCCAACGCCGCACCCGCAGAAGCACTGGCCAACGTGAGCGCCGCCGCACCAGATGCGAATGGCGCGGCCCAGCCACGCAGTGAGCGTGCACCCCGCCGTGAGCGCGGTGAACGTGGCGAACGTGGTGAGCGCGCCGAAGGTGGCCGCCGCGAGCGCAGCCCACGCAACGGCGAAGGCCAGGAGCGCAATGCCGCCCCCATGGACTTTGCAGACACATCGCCCATGGCATCGCTGCCCGATCTGGACCTGACCGGTAACGAAGTCACGGTGCAAACGGCCGCACCTGCCACCGAAGAGCGCCGTGAACGACGTTCACGCGACCGTTACGGCCGCGACCGACGCGAGCGTGGCGAACGTGCTCCACGCGAGGGCGCCGACACCAACGCAGACGTGGCACCGCAAGACAACGCAGTCGCTGCGCCAGCAGCCGAGGTGGTACAGGACGAAGCCCCACGCCGCAGCTACTTTGCAGCGCCCGCCGCAGAAGCCCAGGCACCGGTAGCTGTTGCCGCAGCCGAGCAGGCGCCCGCACCGGTGGCAGCACCGGTGGCAGCACCGGTTGAGGCGCCCGTGGCGGCACAACCTGTGGCGCAGCCCGCCCCCGTGGTGGCGGCTCCGGTGGCAAAGCCTGTCGCGGCAGCCCCTGAAGCTGCACCCGCAGGCATGCCCCGCGTGCAACCCTTCACACTGCCGGTGGAAGCCCTGCAGGCAGTGGCCGCGGCCTCTGGCCTGCAGTGGGTGAATTCCGACAGCGAGAAGATCGCTGCCGTGCAAGCCGCGATTGCGGCAGAACCCAAGCCCGTGCACGTGCCACGCGAACGCCCCCCGGTGGTGGTGCTGGACGAAGGCCCGCTGGTGCTGGTGGAAACCCGCCGCGACCTGGCCGCTATGACGCTGCCTTTTGAGCAGACACCTTCTGCCTGACAGCAGAAGTGAGCGTGTGCCCCGCTGGGGCCATCCACAAAGGCGGCCAGGGCCGCCTTTGTGCTTTATGGGTGGCGCGAACACACCCTTGGCCAACCAAGTGCCTTGCACTGAACCGCACGTGCTGACCATGGTGGCAATTCGCATTGATGGTCAGGGCCTCTGGTGCACCCAGGGGCAGTGCCTGAGTGCATCGCTCAAAATAGAGCCGCCCTGCGCGGTGCGCTGACGAGTGTTCAACGCCACCGCGCAACCCCGCCGCTTTTCCAATTGAAAACCCCATGCTGTTTCTGCTGTCCCCCGCCAAATCGCTGGATTACGACACCCCTGTGCCAGAGAGCGTGCCGCACACCCGGCCGCAGTTTGTGCCCCAGTCCACCGCCTTGATTGAGGTGCTGCGCGAGAAGTCTGTGCAGGAGATTGCCTCCCTCATGGCCTTGAGCGACACCCTGGCGGCGCTGAACGTGGCCCGTTACCAGGTCTGGAAGCCGCAATTCACCGCCAGCAACTCGCGCCAGGCGGTGCTGGCCTTCAATGGTGATGTGTACGAGGGCCTGCAGGCCCGCAGCCTGAGCGCAGAAGACCTGGACTGGGCCCAGCGCCACATCGCCATTTTGAGCGGCCTGTATGGCGTGCTGCGGCCGCTGGACCGCATGCAGCCCTACCGCCTGGAAATGGGCACGCGCCTGGCCACCACGGCGGGCAACACCCTGTACCAGTACTGGGGAAGCCAGATTGCCGAGTACCTCAACACCCAGCTGCGCTCAGACACCACGCCCGTGATCGTGAACCTGGCCTCGCAGGAATACTTCAAGGCGGTAGACCGCAAGGCCCTCAAGGCGCGTGTCATTGAATGCGTGTTTGAAGACTGGAAAGGTGGCGCCTACAAGATCATCAGCTTCCACGCCAAGCGCGCGCGGGGGCTGATGGCGCGCTATGCCATCACTCACCGGGTCACCACGCCGCACCAGCTCGAAGGCTTTGATCTGGAAGGCTATGCGTATGACAAGCTAGCATCCGAGCCCGAGCGCCTGGTATTCCGGCGCAAGCCCGACTGATGTCTTCCCCTCTGTCCACACCTGCACACGTTTGAGGTTTTGAACATGGCCCTGTCTCCCACCCAGCAAAGCGCCACCAGCACCCGCAAGCCTTCCGCCCAGTCCATCACGCCAGAGCTGCGCCGCTGGATCATCGAGCAAGCCCAGGCGGGCTTTTCGGCCCCGGTAGTGCTGCAATCCATGCGCGATGCGGGCTGGGACGAAGACGTGGCCGCCGACGCCATGGAGACCACGCTGCAGGAGCACCTGAACGAGCTGGCCGTGCAAAAGGGCCAACCCAGCGCCGTGCCAGTGCCCGAGCCTTTGCTGGGCGATTCCCCCGCCCTGCTGAACGCAGGCGACCGCCAGGTGCAGGTGCTGATGCAACTGGCCAAACCCCGCGTGGTGGTGTTTGGCAACTTCCTCTCGCCCGAGGAATGCGATGCCCTGATTGCCGCCGCACGCCCGCGCATGGCCCGTTCGCTCACCGTGGCCACGCAGACCGGCGGCGAAGAAGTGAACGACGACCGCACCAGCGACGGCATGTTCTTCCAGCGCGGCGAAAGCGCTTTGGTTCAGACCATTGAAGAGCGCATTGCCAAGCTGCTGCAATGGCCCATTGAAAACGGCGAAGGCCTGCAGGTGCTGCACTACCGCCCTGGCGCCGAATACAAGCCGCATTACGACTACTTTGACCCCCACGAACCCGGCACGCCCACCATCGTCAAGCGCGGCGGGCAGCGCGTGGGCACGCTGGTGATGTACCTTAACACCCCCGAAAAAGGCGGCGGTACCACCTTCCCTGATGTGTTCCTCGAAGTGGCGCCCCAGCGCGGCAATGCGGTGTTCTTCAGCTACGAGCGCCCGCACCCCTCCACCCAGACGCTGCACGGTGGCGCACCGGTGATTGCGGGCGAGAAGTGGATCGCCACCAAGTGGCTGCGTGAGCGCGAGTTCAAATAAGCATCAAATCATGCTCCAGCGCTTTATGCAAAAGCGCTAGCAGCTATTATTTTTATAGCAAATGACCAATACTCCCGAACAATCCCAGCTGGGCAAAGCCTCGACCTACACCGACCAGTACGACCCGACGCTGCTCTTTCCCATCCCACGCGCAGGCAAGCGGGCCGAGATCGGCATTGCCGATGCCCCACCCTTCTTCGGGGCCGACCTGTGGACGGCGTTCGAGGTGTCGTGGCTCAACCTGCGGGGCAAACCCCAAGTGGCGCTGGTGCACTTCACCATCCCATGCGAGTCGCCCAACATCGTTGAGAGCAAGTCGTTCAAGCTCTACCTCAACAGCTTCAACAACACCCGCTTTGGCGATGCCAGCGAGGTGCAGGCCCGCCTGCGTGCCGACATCAGCGAAGCCGTGTGGCGCGGCGCGCCCCACCCCGCCACGGTGGGGGTCAAGTTGATTGCACCCGAGCTGTTTGACCAGGAACCCGTGCACGAACTGGACGGCCTGAGCCTGGACCGCCTGGACGTGGAATGCACCCGCTACCAACCTGCGCCCGATCTGCTCAAAGCCCAGTTTGACGAAACCCCGGTGACCGAGGTGCTGACCAGCAACCTGCTCAAGAGCAATTGCCTTGTCACCGGCCAACCCGACTGGGGCAGCGTGCAGATTCGCTACACCGGCCCCCAGATCGACCAGGAAGGGCTGCTGCAGTACATCGTGAGCTTTCGCAACCACAACGAATTCCATGAGCAGTGTGTGGAACGCATCTTCATGGATGTGTGGACGCACTGCAAACCCATCAAGCTGATGGTGTACGCCCGCTACACGCGCCGCGGCGGTCTGGACATCAACCCTCTGCGCACCAGCCACCCGCAAGCGTTGCCCGCCAACGTACGCACCGCGCGGCAGTAGGCGCTTTCCAGCGGCCTGTACACACGGTGCCGTCAGGAAAGAGCGCCATCCCGGCAGCATCAAGGCCGCCAGCCTGGCCCTCAGGTGTCCATGTGAAAGACCTTTACCGCGCGCGACAAGGTCTTGGTGCGCTCACTCAGCACCCGGACCTCTCCAGCGGTCTGCTCCACCATGTCGGCGTTTTGCTGTGTCACACCGTCGAGCCGGTTCACCGCATCGTTGACCTGGCCAATGCCGACAGACTGCTCGCCCGTGGCGCTGGTGATCTGCGACATCAGGCTGGTGACCTGCTTCACCGACCGCTCCACGCTCGCAATGGTGGCCTGCGCTTGTGCGGCATAGCCCGCGCCGCTGCTCACCTGTTCGGACGATTCGCTGATGAGCTGGTGAATTTCGCGGGCCGCCTGCGCACTGCGCTGGGCCAGCTCGCGCACCTCCGAAGCCACCACGGCAAACCCCCGCCCCTGCTCACCCGCACGCGCGGCTTCCACCGCAGCATTCAGGGCCAGGATGTTGGTCTGGAAGGCAATGCCTTCGATGATGCCAATGATGTCTGCCATGCGGCGCGACGAGGCCTCGATGGCTTGCATGGACGCATTGGCGCTGCCGACTGCGGTGCTGCCTTGTTGGGCAATGTCGCTGCTTTGCTGGCTCTGCGCGGCAATCTGGCGGGCGGCATCGGCGGTCTGCTGCACGGTGCTGGCCAGTTGCTCCATCGAGGCAGCGGTTTCCTGCAGGCTGCTGGCCTGGTCTTCGGTGCGGGCGGCCAGGTCTTGCGCGCTGGCCGAGATGCGTGCCGTGGCCTGCGAGAACACGCCCACCTCCGCGCGCACATCACCAATCACAGCGCGCAAATTGACCTGCACCTGCCATACGTTGCGCACCAAAGACGCCAGCACATGCGGGTGGGGCTTGATCATGGTGGACTTGAGGTTGCACGCCGCCAGCGCAGCGGAAAAATCATCCACCTGGTTGATCACGCAGGCCACGCTGCGGTAGAACCAGGCCAGCAAGCCCCCTGCAGCCACGGCAGAGCAACCCCACTGCGCCGCCATGGCGGCCCACCCCGTCATGCCCATTGCCGCAGGCGCCGCCCCTGCGGCCAATACGCCCGCCAGGCCCAATGCCAGCCGCTGGGTGAGGGACAGCCGGTGCAGCGGCCCGAAGGCGTCGCGCCAGCCCAGGGGGCGCACCCGGCCCGCGTGCAGCTTGAAGGTGTGGTGGCCGCTGGCACGCTCCTGCGCCACCTTGGCGTACAGCTCTTCGGCCGCAGCCACTTGTTCGCGGGTGGGCCGAAAGCGCACCGACATGTAGCCCACGGGCTTGCCGTTGTCGAGGATGGGCGTGACGTTCGCCTCCACCCAGTAGTGGTCGCCATTGGCGCGGCGGTTTTTCACGATGCCCGACCAGGGCCGACCGCGCCCAATCGTGGCCCACATGTCCTTGAACGCCTCCGGCGGCATGTCAGGGTGACGAATCAGGTTGTGCGGCTGGCCCATCAGCTCGTCGTAGCTGTAGCCACTCACCTCCGCAAACGCTGTGTTGCAATGGGTGATGTGTCCGCGCGCATCGGTGGTGGACACCAGCAATTGGGACTCGGGGAAAAAATACTCTTTGTGAGAGACAGGCAGGTTGGTACGCATGGTGGGCGAGGTCAAAAAATGCCCCGCCAACCGGGTTTGTTAGCAGATGCAACAACCCGCCAAGGTGCCAGAGAACACCCGTACCCGCATGACGGATTTGACCTCCGTCACCAGGCATTTGACCTACATCAACCGACCGCCACGCCAACGTTGCGCGAAGAAAACATCGCGCGGCGGAAAGGCCTTACCATCAACAGGGCTTTGCGCTAGCTGGCAACAATCCGCTAAAGATTCGGAATCAAGGCATCTTAAAAACATCCACCGACAGCCCCAGCGAATGGGCGCTGCTTTTGAGGTCCTGGGCAGAAGCGGTGGACTCCTCCACCAGCGCAGCGTTTTGCTGGGTCACGGTGTCCAGCTGGGTGACGGCCTCGTTCACCTGTGCGATGCCAATCGACTGCTCCTTGGTGGCTGCACTGATTTGCTGCACCAAAGAACTCACGCGCCGCACGGCATCCACCACGCTGCCGATGGTGGCGCCCGTGTGGTCCATCTGCCTGGCGCCGCTGGCAATCTGGTTGACGGTGGCATTGACCAAGGCGCTGATTTCCTTGGCAGCGCCCGCGCTGCGCTGGGCCAGGGCACGCACCTCGCCCGCCACCACGGCAAAGCCTCGCCCCTGTTCACCGGCGCGCGCGGCCTCTACCGCAGCGTTGAGCGCCAGCAGATTGGTCTGGAAGGCGATGCCTTCAATCAACCCGACGATTTCATTGATCTTGGCCGAGGACTGCTGCATCTCGCGCATGGCAGCACCCAGCTCCTGGACGGCCCGGCCGCCGCTGGCCGCCACCTGGCTGCCCCGCTCACTTTCCTGAGACACCTTGGCGGCAGTGTCAGCCGTCTGCCGCACGGTGCTGGCCAGCTGCTCCATCGATGCGGCGGTTTACTCCAGGCTGCTGGCCTGCGACTCAGTGCGTGCAGACAGGTCGTGGCTGCCCTGTGCGATTTCCGCAGCCGCTTCGGTGAAGTGGCGCACCCCGGTGCGCACATCGCCCACCACGGCCCGCAGGTTGACTTGCGTTTGTTGCAAGCGCTGCATCAGGCTCTGCAGGGGTTGGGGGAAGTCTGTGCTCACGGTCGAAGTGAGGTTGCAGCCAGACAAGTCGGCCCCGAAGCGGCTCGCCTCGGCAATGCCGCGCCCCACCACCGCCTGAAAACGCCACAGCACTGCCGCGCCGCCCAGCACAAGCAACACTCCGCGCACCAGCACAGCCGCCTTGCCCTGTATTCCGAGCGCATCGGGCACCAGGGCCACCAGCGCCATGCTAAACAGCATCAAGGCCATGCGCTGCATGAGCGTCAACTGCGCCACGCGCTGCACCATGCCGCGCCAGCCCGTGCGCTGAAGCACGCCGGCTTGCAATTGCAGGCTGGCGCGCCCGGCAGCCGCCTCCGCCCGCATTTGTGCGTAAAGCGCTTCAGCGGCCGCACATTCCTGCGCGCTGGGCTTGGTGCGCACCGACATGTAGCCACGCGGCTTGCCGCCTTCCATGATGGGCGTGACGTTGGCACGGACCCAGTAGTGGTCACCATTTTTGCGGCGGTTCTTCACCAGCCCCGTCCAGGGCTCGCCCCGCCCAATGGTGCGCCACATGTCACGGTAGGCCTCGGCCGGCATGTCGGGGTGGCGAATGATGTTGTGGGGCTGCCCGATCAACTCTTCCACGCCATAGCCGCTCACGCGAACGAAAGCCTGGTTGCAGTGCGTAATTTCGCCCTTGGTGTTGGTACTGGAGACCAACAACTCTTCACCCGGGTAATCGTAGTTTTGTTGCGTGACTGGCAGGTTGGTGCGCATGCGGTTTTCCCTTGGGTTGGGTGGCTGGACGTTGGCAACGGGCGGACTCGCACCCATCGCTGAAGCTCACCCTTTTTGCGCATGCATCCAGACGGAGGAATGCCCCGCCAGGACCCACGCGTTACGAATTGATACTAATCAAGTTTAACCACCCAACGGCACAGTTGACATTATTTTCGCACTTTAGAAGAGGGGTACTGTGTGGAGGTCCGCGTGACGGGCTTTGCGCGATGAAGACTGCAGCCCCGACGCGCTCTCTGGCGGCGGGGTGAGCGCATCGGCTGGCTGTAGTGTGCCCACCCGCACCCCCAGCAGCCGCAGCCGCTTGTCCAGGGGCACGCGCTTGAGACACAAGCCAGCCGTGCGCCGGATGACAGCCGCATCGTTGGTGGGCAAAGGCAGCGTGTGGTCCCGTGTGGCGGTCTTGAAATCTTCGTAACGCAGCTTGATGCCAATCGTCTTGCCCACATACCCCTTGCGCTGCAAATCCTGCGCCACGCGCACGCACAGGTCTGTGAAGATGCGGGACAACTCGGCTTTATCGAGTACGGCGTGCAGATCGCGATCAAACGTGGTTTCGCGGCTCATGCTCACCGGCTCGCTCTCGGTCACCACCGGGCTGTCATCTCGGCCCCAGGCCGCGCGGTGCATCCAGGCGCCGGTGGATTTTCCAAAGTGGCTGATGAGCCAGCGCTCATCCTGCGCGGCCAGTTGCCCAATGGTTTCAATGCCCAGCCGTGCCAGCTTTTCGCCCGCCTTGGGGCCAATGCCATTGATCTTGCGCACATGCAGCGGCCAGATCGTGCTCTGCAAGTCTTCCTCGTAAACGATGGAGATGCCGTTGGGCTTGTTGAACTCACTCGCCATCTTGGCCAGCAGCCGGTTCGGTGCCACACCGATGGAGCAAGTCAGCCCCGTCTTTTCAAAAATGCTCTTCTGGATGAGCCGCGCCAGCACCCGCCCCCCTTCGCGCTGGCCGCCGGGCACGTCGGTGAAGTCGATGTAAACCTCGTCCACCCCCCGGTCCTGCATCACAGGGGCGATCTCGGTGATGGCGTTTTTGAACATGCGCGAATACTTGCGCACCTCTTCAAAATCCACCGGCAGCACAATGGCCTGCGGGCACAGCTTGGCCGCTTTCATCATGCCCATGGCCGAGCCCACCCCAAACTGCCGTGCTGGGTAGGTGGCCGTGGTAATCACGCCCCGGCCCACGTAGTCCTTGAGCAAGGGAAATTCCGACACAGGAATGAAGCAAGGCTCCCGCGGCCCTGAGCCATCGGGGTGCTGCAACAAGGCATCGTCCACCTTGCGCCTGCCACCACCAATCACCACTGGCAAGCCCTTGAGCTGGGGGTAGCGCAGCAGCTCCACAGAAGCGTAGAACGCATCCATGTCCAGGTGTGCAATGCGGCGCTGCTTGCTGGCGCGAGCAGGCGAATTTGGCGACGCAGGGTCGGTTGGATCAGTCTCGGTAACGGCCACACCCTGTATTGTGCGTGGTCATCCCGCCATTATTGCTCCGGCCCCATGAAGTCTCAAGCGGCGGCATATTTGACGCGGGGATCCTGAAAGTAGCTCATCACCCGCTCGGGTGACTTCTCCAGCATGGCCATGTGTTCGTTGGCCGCATCGCGCAGTTTTGCCTTTGTTCTGACCGGGACCCGCTTGCCCATGGCCTGCTTGAGGTCGGCGTTCAAACGCTCTTCTGGGTTGAGTTCCGGGCTGTAGCTGGGCAGGTAGAACACCTCGATCTGTTCCTTTCTCTCTGCCAGCCACGCCTTGACCGGTTTGCTGTGATGTACACGCAGGTTGTCAAGGATCAGGAACACCTTCTTGCCCGCGTCCTTGATCAAGGCCTCCAGGAACTCAATCAACTTGTCGCTGTTGAAGGCCTCGTCAATGATCATCCAGCGTGCCTTGCCCCGGTTGGTCACCGTGGCGATCATCGACAGCTTCTGGCGTGTGCTGCCCACCGTGAACGCCACGGGTGTCTCACCTGCTGGTGCATAGCTCCTGCCGCGTACATCGGTGTTGACCAGTGCGGTCTCATCGCCCCAGTGGATTTCGCCGCCCTCAGCCTTGGCCTTGGCCTCGATGGCCGGGTAGTGTTCATCTAGCCAGGCCTTGACGGCTTCGGGGCGTTGTTCGTATGCCTTCTTGATGGGCTTTTGTGGGGTGAAACCCCAGCGTGCCAGGTATTTGCCCACGGTGCGCACACCCAATTTCAAGCCACATTCCTGTTCGATAAGCTGCATCACGGCGGCGCGACTCCACAGGAAGAAGTCCATCTTCAATTGCTCGGGACGTTTGTCGCAGATGGTCTTTTGGATGTGGACTTCTTGCTCGGGCGTGAGCAATCGGGCATCGCCTTTCGTGCGACCACGACCGGCTGGTTTGATGGCTGGCCAGCCGCCTTGCTCGAACAGATCAAGCACCTTGCGCACAGCCGGGTAGCTCAAGCCCGACATCTGCACCAGTTCCATGACTTTGATGCCCCGTTTGTGCAGTCGGATGACTTGCTTGCGCCGCTCGTGAAGCTGCTCCAGGGTTTGGTATCTCGCGTCTTCTTTGTCCATGCTGCTTCGAACGCGAAAATCAGCAGAAAGTTCAATCTTTATGGGGCCCGATCAATAGGACAAAGGAACGCTGCCCCTTGCGCCGGGCTCTGACACCGCCAACAACTCCTGCTCTGAGGCAGGCGCATCAAGACCAGTGCGCAGCCTGCGAACGCGGCAGATACCAGCCTTCGGCTAATCAGGCCGTACCCCGGCACCGCCTGAGCAGGCGCAACGCTTTACTTCCTGGCCAGCGCTGCGCTGCGAATGCCCTGCAACGTGCCCGTAGGCGTGATGGCCTCAGGGTCGATCAGGCAGTGCAGCACGCTGGGCAGGCCGCTGGCGCGGGCGCGGGCCAATGCGGGGGCAAAGTCTTCGGTGCGCTCCACGCGCTCGCCGTGGCCGCCAAAGGCCTGGGCATAGGCCTTGAAGTCGGGGTTCCTGAGCTGCGTGGCGCTGATGCGGCCGGGGTACTCGCGCTCCTGATGCATGCGGATGGTGCCGTACATGGCGTTGTCCAGGATCACCACGATGATGGGCAAGCCGTACTGCACGGCGGTCGCAAATTCCTGGCCGTGCATCAGAAAGTCACCATCGCCCGCAAAGATCACCACCTCGCGTTGCGGCCAAAGACGCTTGCCGCCCACGCCTGCGGGCAGGCCGTAGCCCATCGACCCACTGGTGGGTGCCAGCTGGCTCGCGTAGTGGGTGAAAGGCCAGAAGCGGTGAATCCAGGTGGCAAAGTTGCCCGCGCCGTTGCAGAAGATGGTGTCGGCGGGCAGCACCTCCTTCAGGTGCTGCATCACCTGGCCCATTTGCAGATTGCCAGGGATGCGAATGGGTGCCGTGTCGCTCCAGGCCAAGTATTCGGCATGGGCAGCTTCTGTGTGGGTCTTCCATGGCACAGCCGCCGTGGGGCGCACCATATTGAGCGCAGCAGCAAACGCCTGGGGCGTGGCGTGGATGGCCTGTGTCGGGCGGTAGAGCTTGCCCAGCTCATCCGCATCGGCATGCACATGCACCAGCGGCTGTGCAGGGGTGGGGATGTTGAACAACTCATAGCCTTGCGAGGGCACTTCAGACAGCCGCCCGCCCACCACTAACACCAAGTCCGACGCCTTGATGCGAGCCAGCAGCTTGGGGTTGACGCCCAGGCCCAGGTCGCCGCCGTAGCAAGCGTGCGTGGCCGGGAACAGCATCTGGCGGCGGAACGAGCAGTACACAGGAATGGACCAGGCTTCGGCAAACGCGGTGAACTCACGCACCGCCTGCTCAGACCAGCGGCTGCCGCCCAGGATGGCCACGGGGCTTTGGGCGGCTTGCAGACGCTGCGCCAGCTCGACCATCTGCGCGGCGCCGGGGTGCGTTTCTGTCATCTGGTAGGGCAGCGCATCGGCCACCGTGGCGGCCTCGGTCAGCATGTCTTCGGGCAGCGCCACCACCACGGGGCCAGGGCGGCCCGAGGTGGCAACGTGGAAGGCGCGCGAGATCAGCTCGGGCACGCGAGCCGGGTCGTCTATCTGCACCACCCACTTGGCCATGGTGCCGAACACGGCGCTGTAGTCCAGTTCCTGAAATGCCTCACGCCCCATGGCGTTGCGGGCCACCTGGCCCACGAACAGGATCATGGGCGTCGAGTCCTGGTGCGCAATGTGCACACCGGCCGACGCATTGGTGGCACCGGGCCCGCGCGTCACAAAGCAGATGCCGGGCTGGCCGGTGAGCTTGCCCTGCGCCTCGGCCATCATGGCTGCGCCGCCTTCCTGACGACACACGGTGACGGCAATGTTGGCATCGTGCAGCGCATCGAGCACCGCCAGATAACTTTCGCCGGGCACGCAAAAGAGCTGCTTCACGCCATGGGTGATGAGCTGCTGCACCAGGATCTGGCCGCCGGTGCGGGGGGTGAGGGAAGTCGTGTTCATGTCTGCAGTGACGAATCAATAAGTGGAAATCAGAACAGCGCCTGGCAGGCGCGCTGGATGCGCGCACAAGCCTCTTGCAAATCGGCGGTAGATGCGGCGTACGAAATGCGGAAGTACGGCGCCAGCCCCAGCACGCCACCGGGCACCACAGCCACATGGTGCTCGCGCAACAGGTAGGCGCAAAAGTCGGCATCGGTGCACAGCAGCATGCCGCCCGGCGTGGTGCGGCCCAGCACGCCTTCGCAGCTGGCAAAGGTGTAGAACGCACCTTCGGGCACACGGCAACGCAGGCCAGGCGAGGCATTGAGTGCGGCCACGACCAGATCGCGCCGGTCCTGAAAGGCTTGGCAGCGCTCGCGCACCACGTCTTGCGGCCCGGTCAGTGCCGCCACGGCCGCCGCCTGGCTGATGGACGACGGGCAGGATGTGGCCTGGCTCTGCACCACGGCCATGGCAGCGATCAGCGCCTTGGGGCCTGCTCCGTAGCCCAGGCGCCAGCCTGTCATGGCATAGGCCTTGGAGACACCGTTCACCGTCAGCGTGCGATCGCGCAGTGACGGCAACACAGCGGCGGGCGTGGCAAACGCACGGCCGTCGTACAGGATGTGTTCGTAGATGTCGTCCGCCAGCAGCCACACCTGCGGGTGGCGCTCCACCACTTCCAGCACCGGGCGTAGTTGCTCAGCGCTGTAAGCCGCGCCGCTGGGGTTGGAGGGCGAGTTGATAAACACCCAGCGCGTGCGCGGCGTGATGGACGCCTCCAGCTGCTCGGGCGTGATGCGAAAGCCGTTGGCCTCGGTGCAGGGCACCACCACGGGCACCCCACCCGCAATCAGCACCATGTCGGCGTACGAAGTCCAGTACGGTGCGGGCAGGATCACTTCGTCACCCGGATTCACCGACGCCATCAGCGCGTTGTAGAGGATTTGCTTGGCCCCGGCCCCGGCGGTGATTTCGTTGAGCTGAAAGTCCAGCCCGTTGTCGTGCTTGAACTTGTGCTGGATGGCGGCTTTCAGCTCGGCCGTGCCATCCAGCACCGTGTAGTGCGTCTCCCCCCGCGCCATGGCCTGCTGCGCGGCTTCGAGGATGTGCGCTGGCGTATCGAAGTCGGGCTCGCCCAGGCCCAGCACGATGACAGGCTGGCCCTGGCGCTTGAGCTGGTTGGCCTCTTGCGTCAGGCGCACGATTTCCGAGACGCCGATGGCGCCCAGGCGGTCGGCCGCGCGAAAAGCCGTGGCGGGGATGGGAGCGTTCATTGCTGGTAAGTCTCCGGGGGCTTATCGTTGGGCACAGACAGACGGACAAATGGGTCAACAAACTTCAACGGCCGCTTTCAAATCACGTTCCTTTCGAGCAGCGGTGCGTTGCGTGCAATGCGCTCGATGGACAGCGGCGACAGGTCCAGGCTTTGGTAGCTGCCCGTAAGCAACAGCTCGGCCACGCCTCGGCCCACGGCAGGGCACTGCTGCAGCCCGTGACCCGAAAAGCCGTTGGCAAACACCAGGTTGTCGCACGCCGGGTGCAGGCCCACGATGGCGTTGTGATCGAAGGTGTTCATCTCGTAATAGCCCGCCCAGGCACCCTGCATGCGCAGCGCCTCAAAGCCGGGGATGCGCTCGGCCAGCGTGGGCCAGATGTGGTCCTCGAACGCTGCGTACTCGGGCTCCAGCGGGGCAAAGTCGGCGTCGTTGTCCGCATCGGGCGCAAAGCCGCAGATGAAGCCCTTTCCCTCGGGCCGCAGCCAGATGCCGCTGGTGTCGATGAGCAGGGGGCAACCCGGCAGCGCGGCGGGGCTGGCCAGGTTGAACACCGTGCGGCGCTTGCCCACCACGGGCAAATCGATACCCGCCCAGCCCGCAATGGCCGCAGCCCACGGGCCACCGGCGTTCACTGCATAGCGGCAGGGCAGCACAGCGCCGATTTGCAGGTGCACCGCGTTGACGTGCAGCACGCCGTCGCTGCTCGCTGTATCGAACCCCACAGCCTCATCGACCACATAGCGCACGCCCTGGCTTTGTGCCTTTTTGCGCAGCGCCGCAAGCAGCAGGTAGCCATCGAACCAGCCTTCGCCCGACAGGCCCAGCGAGCCCAGCACCACATCCTGCAGAGCCAGCCAGGAAAAGCGCTCGGACAGTTGCTGCGGGCTCAGCAGCGCCACGTCGGCACCATGCTGTTTTTGCAGCGCGTGGTTCTCGCGCAGCGTGGCCTCGCCCGCCTGGGTGGCCAGGTACAGGTAGCCGCCTTCATGCAGACCGATGTCGGGCGCGTCGCCATGGCAAGCCAAGAGCGTGCCCACGTTGCGCAAGAAACCAATGCCGTAGGCCGATATCTGGATGTTGATGTCGGTAGAAAACTGCTGGCGGATAGAGCTGGCTGACAGGGCCGACGAGGCCCGCGCATAGGTCGGGTCGCGCTCAACCACCACCACCTCGCAGCCCGGCTGCTGCAGGGTGAGAAAGTAGGCAATGGCGCTGCCAATGACGCCACCGCCGATGATGACGATGGGCCCGCTTTGGAGTGCAGACATGATGGCTGGCGAAAAAAGTGGCTCTGGAATGCGGCTTAAACGTCGAACTTGACGCCTTGTGCCAGCGGAAGCGCGCTTGAATAGTTCACCGTATTGGTGGCGCGGCGCATGTAGGCCTTCCAGCTGTCAGACCCAGCCTCGCGGCCGCCACCGGTTTCCTTCTCACCGCCAAACGCACCGCCAATCTCAGCACCGCTGGGGCCGATGTTCACGTTGGCAATGCCGCAGTCAGAGCCCGAGGCAGACATGAACTGCTCTGCCTCGCGCATGTTCAGCGTGAAGATGGACGACGAGAGGCCCGCCCCCACCGCGTTGTTCATGGCAATGGCTTCGTCTAACGTGCTGTAGCGGGTGACGTACAGGACGGGGGCAAAGGTTTCGTGCAGCGCGGGGCCTTCGTGCTTTTGCAGCTCTACCAGCGCGGGGCGCACGTAGTAGGCATCGCTGCCGCCCAGGCCTTCCACGCGGGCGCCGCCGTGCACCTTGGCACCCAGCGCACGGCTTTGCTCCAGCGCCTTTTGCATGCCGTCAAACGCCATGCGGTCGATCAGCGGGCCCACCAGCGTGCCTTCGGTGCGCGGGTCGCCCACCTGCACGTTGCCGTAGACCTTGATGAGCTGGGGCACGAGCTGGTCGTAAACGCTTTCGTGCACAAACAGGCGGCGCAGCGTGGTGCAGCGCTGGCCTGCCGTGCCCATGGCCGCAAAGGCAATGCCGCGCAGGGCCAGGTCCAGATCGGCTGAGGGGGCCACGATGGCGGCGTTGTTGCCACCCAGTTCGAGGATGGCGCGGGCAAAGCGGGCTGCCAGGCGCGGGCCCACTGGGCGGCCCATGGCGGTGGGGCCGGTGGCAGACAGCACGGGTAC
>NZ_CAXIAK010000014.1:0-62139 GCF_964021665.1 uncultured Acidovorax sp. | reverse complement strand
TCTGTGGGGCGAAGGTTACTGCTGCGGGAGCAGGGACAACACCTTGAAAGGGATGGTTCTAAGAGCGGCTAACAAAACTCAGCGAAGCGGTTCTGGCTAGGCGCCGCGTCGCAGGCAGTACGCGTAGTACGACAAGACGCGGCAACGACGCCAGAAGAGTTTTGTTAGCCGCTCTAAAAGGGTCACAGCTCCTGCAGCGCAGCCCGCACCACGGCATCAGACGATGGGCGGTGTGTGCAGCCGCGCGCGATCAGCGCTGTGCGCCAAGTGATCTTTGGCCGTGACCTGCAGCTCGTAGCTGAAGAAGTGGTTGCGCCCAAGCGCCTTCGCGCCGTCCAGCCCCGCATCAGCCCGGGTCACCCTGCCCATCGAGGTAGTGCTTTCATCGGGCACACAGGTCGTGATGCCGCCAGACACCGTCACATACGGCGACACCGGCGACGCCGGGTGCGGCAGCTTGCCGCTGGCCAGCAGCTCGGTCAGCGCTCGGGCAAACATCATGGCGCCTGAACGGGGCGTGTTCGGCAGGATCAGCGCAAACTCCTCGCCCCCCACGCGGCAGGCCAAATCGCCGGGGCGCTGGCAAATCTTGGCCAGCATGTTGGCCACGGCCTGCAGGCACTTGTCGCCTTCAGGGTGGCCCAGGCTGTCGTTGTATTGCTTGAAGAAGTCGATGTCGCACATCATCAGCGTGAGCGGCTTGCTTTCACGCCGCGCCAAGCGAATCTGCTCGTGCAGCACCCGGTCAAAGCCCCGGCGGTTGACGAGCCCCGTCAGCGCATCGCGCTCGATCAGCGAATTCAACTGGCGGTTGGCTTCGTACAGCTCTTCCGTCACAGCCACCAGGCGCCGCTCCATCGTCAGCAGGCGCTGCATGGCGCGTATCTTGGCGGCCAGCACGGTGGAAGGCACCGGCTTGATCAGGTAATCATCGCCCCCCGTGCGAATGCCCTCCCACAGGTCTTCCTCGCGGCCCATGCCGGTCAGGAAGATGATGGGCGTCCAGCGGCCATCGTCCAGGTCGCGAATGCGCTCGGCGATCCAGTAGCCATTCTTGCCCGGCATCAGGATGTCCAGCAGCACCAGGTCGGGTTGGTGCTGTTCAAAAACGGCCAACGCCTCTTCGGCTGAAGCGGCCTCCAACACCTGCTTCACGCCCATGCGCAACAACTCTTGGGACAAATGGCTGCGTACTGAATCCTGGTCATCCACCACCAAAATTCTCAAATCCGTGTTCTGAAGAATCGCCATCGTCTGCCCTGTTTTCACAACCAACGTTACACCCCAATTCTGCGTTTGACTGCCCCGCCCGCCCACTGCGTCAGCGCGGTTTTCATTCATGTTCGACTGCCATTTTGCAGCCAATCATGCGCCAACTCCCTGGTCACAATCCGCAGCACGCAAGCGGCTGCGCCTTGCGCCATGGCCCCACCACACCCCGGTCCAACCACTGCGCAGCCCGCACTGTCATAGACTCGCGACAATTTTTTTCAGAGACAACACCCTAAGGGTGACCCTGCATGACCGCCACCACTGCCCCCCAGCCACCCAACGCCACCCCCTACGGCACGCTGCCACCCGCATCGCCCCTGCCCCAGCGCCGCCCCGTGAGCCTGCCGCGCCTGGCACAGATGCGCGAGGCCGGAGAAAAAATCACCATGCTCACCGCCTACGACGCCACCTTTGCCGCCGTGGCCGACGCAGCGGGCGTGGACTGCATCCTGGTGGGCGATTCGCTCGGCATGGTGTGCCAGGGCCTGCCCAGCACCGTGGGCGTCACGCTAGACACCATGGCCTACCACACCGCCAGCGTGGCCCGGGGCCTGCAGCGCGTGCAAGGCACCGCCTGGCTCGTGGCCGACCTGCCCTACGGCACCTACGCCGAAAGCCGCGAACAGGCCCTGCGCAGCGCCTGCACGCTGATGCAGGCAGGCGCCCACATGGTCAAACTTGAAGGCGGCGGCTGGACGGCACCCACGGTGGAATTTTTGGTGCAGCGCGGCGTGCCCGTGTGCGCCCACCTGGGGCTGACGCCCCAAACCGTACACGCCTTGGGCGGCTACCGCGTGCAGGGCAAAACCGACGAGGCCGCCCGCACCCTGCGCAAAGACGCCCACGATTTGCAAAACGCCGGTGCCGCCATGCTGGTGCTGGAGATGGTGCCCGCCCCCCTGGCCGCAGAGCTGACCGCTGAGCTACCGCACTGCCACACCATCGGCATTGGCGCAGGCAACGGCACCGCAGGCCAGGTGCTGGTGTTGCACGACATGCTGGGCATGAACCTGGGCAAGATGCCCAAGTTCGTCCACAACTTCATGCAAGACGCTGGCAGCGTGCGCGGCGCGATGGAGGCCTATGTGCAAGCCGTCAAGCAAGGCCGCTTCCCCGACAACGCACTGCACGCCTGGTAAGTCGCCTGGTAAGCCCTTTTGAACACGAACACAAAGCCCCGTCCCATGCTCATCACCCACACCATCGACGAACTACGCCAGGCCCTGGCCCCCTACCGCCGCCCCGCCTTTGTGCCCACCATGGGCAACCTGCACGAAGGCCACATCAGCCTGGTGCGCCAGGCCAAGCCCCTGGGCGATGTGACGGTGGCCAGCATCTTTGTGAACCGCCTGCAGTTCTTGCCCCACGAAGACTTTGACAGCTACCCCCGCACCTGGGAAGCCGACTGCGCCGCCCTGCAAGCCGCAGGCTGCGACGTGCTGTTTGCCCCGCGCGAGGCCGACCTGTACCCCCAGCCGCAAACCTTCAAGGTGCACCCCGACCCCGCCCTGGCCGACCTGCTGGAAGGCCACTTTCGCCCCGGCTTTTTCACCGGCGTAGCCACCGTGGTGATGAAGCTGTTTGCCTGCGTGCTGGGCCAAACCGGCGGCGTGGCCGTGTTTGGCAAGAAGGACTACCAGCAGCTCATGGTCATCCGCCAGATGGTGCAGCAGTTTGCGCTGCCCATCACCATCGTGGCGGGCGACACTGCCCGTGCGCCCGATGGCCTGGCCCTGAGCTCGCGCAACGGGTATCTGAGCCTGCAAGAACGCCAGGAAGCCGTGGCCCTGTCACAAGCCCTGCGGCACCTGAGCGAACGCTGGCTGCAGGCCCTGCAACACAGCGACATCACCGCCCCGCCCCACGCGCTAGAGGCACAAGCCATGGACGTGCTGCGTGCCCGTGGCTGGCAGCCCGACTACCTCACGGTGCGCCGCCGCACCGACCTGCAACCCGCCACCGCCCACGACGGCCCCGGCACCCTGGTGGCCCTGGGCGCAGCGCGGCTGGGCAGCACGCGGCTGATTGATAACCTGGAGTTTTGACGGCGCTGCGGCACGACACGGCCCAACAGGTCACAGCACGGCCGCAATTTGCTATTGAAAAGAGAGCTGCCAGCGCTTGCTACATAAGCGCTGGCAGCCTATTTTGCTTCAAAAAAACCCGCCCATCGGCTGGGCCGCCCCGCACTGCCACAGCGCACCACCGCTACGGCACACCACAAGCGCTACCAAAACAATAGCTGCCAGCGCTTATTGGATAAGCGCTAGAGCCACTTTTTACCCTTCACTTCGCACCGCCGCCTTGCGCCCCCGGCCCGCGCTGGCCTTGGGCGCCGTGGCGCGCTCGGCCTGCAGGCGGCGCAGCAGCTCGGCGGCGGGTTCATCGTTCGGGTCTTGCGGCACCAGCTCACCGCGAAACGCCTTGGCCAGCAGCGCGGGGGTCAGGCGCGTGGCGGCAGTCTGCGCCTGGGCCAGACGGGCTTCGAGCCGGTCGGCAAAGGCGAACAGGGTTTCTACGCGGCGGACGATTTCGGTTTGTTCGGCCAAAGTTGGAAGCCTACAGGGAGCGTTAATCACCGTCTGCTGATTAATCTTTGGCATGTTCCCAGCTGTGCCTGTTGCATTTTCTCGAAAGTATTTGCGCGTTCCTTCTGCGCACAGCAGAAGATGCAAAAACCGCGATGTCGTGCGTGTGTTTGCACGCGCTTTCATCATCAAATCTGGATATATGAAGCTCTTTTTTGGGCCGTTGAAAATCGCACTAACGCCTACGTACTCAAGTGAGTTTGCGCGCTGAATCAATATGTCATCTGGTTCTAGCCAGAGGTGGGAATCGTCTGGAATTTCCTCGTCGATGTACTTGGCATGCTCTCCCTTAAAGGTTCCGCTGGTCGTTGCGGATAGCGTCAGCGAACGTACAGGAGTTTCATAGTCCACAGCTTTAGGTGAATAACCGTTGCGTGGCTTCCCCTCAAGTAAATCGCCAAGTTTGTGCGTTGCCCAGTCTGGTTCCAAGTCTCCGCGCCAATCCTCCGTCAACCGCCCCGAGGTGGCGGCGGCGAGGACGGATTGGCGGAAGCGTTTGAGCAGGGGGGCGACGCGGGCCAGGCGGGTGTTGACGGCGTCTACGCGGGTGAGGACGGTGTCGAGTTTGTCGGCGATGCGTTTTTGCTCCGACAAGGGTGCAATTGGCACGATGAGTTGAGAGAACTTCTCGTGTGTAATGTTCATACCGCTCTCGCTGATGCCGGTCTTCATCGCATCAATTTGAGCTTTTGTAGATGGCGTGCGCAAAAACGCTTCAAGTAGGCGTGAATCAATTAATGCTTCGTTTGCACGAAAGCGGTACATCTTTCCAGAGATAAAGCGTTTTGGGGGCGTTTCTCGAACCAAACAAGCGACACCGCAACGCACCCGAGGGCCAGCACATGTCATAAGCAAATCGCCTACCTTGACCTCAAGACGCTCTTTGGCATCCAGTGCTTCAGGTAAGCGTTTATTGTGTTCAGGTTGATATGAGCCATCCTGAATTGCTGTGGTCTTCAATGCCCCCCAATCACTTGCTGTTAGAGCTGGACCTGACTCACATTGCGGGCTCCAACCCTGATGCACTAATTTTCCGTCCTGTAGTGGTTGCATCAGTTCTCGGATCGGCGCTGCTGTCCAGTTAGTTGGTAATGTTGTCAAAGGTCGGTCTCCTCTCCCAACTCCACCAATATCGCTTCCAACTCCGCCACCGCCGCATTCAACTCCTCCACCGCCTCCCGCGCCAGCACGGCAGGTTCGGGCAAATCTGCCGCGTCTTCGGCGTTGTCGTCTTTGAGCCACGCAATGTCCAGGCTGTCGCCGCGCTCGTTCGCAATCCATTCGCGGCTGAAGCGGCGAAAGCGGCCTTGTTCGCCCTGGTCTTGGCGCGGGGCCTTGCCGTTGGGGTCGGTGCCGTAGGCGGCCACAAAGTCGGCAAAGTGGGCGTTGGTGAGGGGGGTGCGTTTGCCAAACTTGGGGGCGTTGGCGCGCATGTCGTACACCCACACCTCTTGCGTGCTGCCGGTGGCGGCCTGGCTCACTTTTTCAAAAAACAGCACGTTGGTTTTGACGCCCTGGGCGTAGAAGATGCCGGTGGGCAGCCGCAATATGGTGTGCAGACGGCATTTGTCCATCAGGTCGCGGCGCACGTCGGCGCCTACGCCGGCTTCAAACAGCACGTTGTCGGGCAGCACCACGGCGGCGCGGCCACCGTCTTTGAGGTGGCGCACGATGTGCTGCAAAAAGGCCAGTTGCTTGTTGCTGGTGACAAACGTCAAGTCGTCGCGCGTGGGGCCGCCGCCGCCTCGTGCCGTGCCAAAGGGCGGGTTGCTCAGCATCACGTCGCTGCGGGGCAGGCTGCTGCCTGCGCTGGCCAGGGTGTTGCCCAGGTGCACCACGCCCTGGTCGTCGCCTTCCATGCCGTGCAGCAGGCAGTTCATCAGCGCCAGGCGCCGGGTGCTGGTGACCAGCTCCATGCCAATGAAGGCGTGGTTGCGCTGGAACTGGCGCTCGCGCTCGGTCAGGTCGTAGAGGTTGTCGGTGCGCTCTTTGATGGCGCGGTCGGCCGCAATCAAAAAGCCACCGGTGCCTGCGGCGGGGTCTTGCACGGTTTCGCCCGCCTGGGGCTTGATGACCTGGATGATGGTGTCAATGAGCGGGCGCGGGGTGAAGTATTGGCCTGCGCCGCTTTTGGTTTCGCTGGCGTTTTTCTCCAGCAGGCCTTCGTACAAATCGCCCAGGCCGTCGCGCTCGGCGCTGAACCAGTCAATGCCGTCCAGGCTTTTGACAAGCTGCTCGAGGTGGCGCGGTTCCTTCAGGCTGGTTTGCGCGTCGGCGTAGATGGCGGCAATGAGGGGGTCGGTGCTTTGGCTGAGCTTGAGCAGCGCTTCTTTGTAGTACAGCAGCAAGTCCATGCCACTGCGCCGCGTGAACTCGCCCCAGCGGGCGTAGTCGGGCAGCTTGTGCTTGTGCAGCACGCCGCTTTCGGTGCTTTCGTGCTCCATTTTGATGAAGAGCAGCAGCACCAGCTCGGTGACGTAGTCGCTGTAGTTGATGCCGTCGTCGCGCAGCACGTCGCACAGGTTCCAGAGCTTCTGGACGATGTCTTGGGTGGTCATGGTTTTTTAGAGTGCAGAGAGGGGAATGGCCCACAGGCCGTTGCCAAATGGCAGGGCATGGGTGCCGTCGTACAGCACGATGCCGGTGATGAAGTCGCTGCCCGCCAGCGCTTGCAAGCGTTTGAGGCCTTTGAAGTCTTGTGGGTTGACCTGTGCGGCAGCCTTGACTTCGACGCCGATGACCTGGCGCAGCGAGTCTTCCAGCACAAAGTCCACCTCCACTTGGTCTTTGTCGCGGTAATGTGAAAGGAACCACATGTCGGCACTGAGGGCGATGGCTTTGCGCAACTCGGCATACACCCACGTTTCGAGGGTTGCGCCCCAGCGATCGCGCTGCGTGAGCAAAAGATCTGGGGAAAGGCGTTGCAGCGTTGCCTGGAGCCCGGCATCCAGAAAGTGCAGCTTGGGCGTTTTGATGAGGCGGTTGCCTTCGTGGCGGCTCCACGCGGGCAGACGCTGAATCAGAAACAGGCGTTCAAGGATGGTGATGTATTTGTCCAGCGTTCGCGTGTTGAGCCCGAGTTGCGCGCCAGTTTGTGTGGCATTCAGGAGTTGACCGCATTGGGTGGCCAGAACGCTCAGCAGCCGTGGCATTTGGCTCAGGTGCTCAATGTGTGCGATGTCGCGCACGTCGCGCTCCACCAAGGTGGTGATGTAGTCACGCGCCCAGGACTGGCGCCTTGCGCTGGTGGCCCGGCGCCGCATTTCCGGGTAGCCGCCCGCGAGTGCATGCTCCACCATGTTGGCTTTGCCAGCAACGGGGGGGATGGCCCAGTCGGCATGGGTGATGGGCCAGTCTTGCTGTTGTGCGCGTTGCAAAAAGTCGTTGGGGCGCCGTTGCAGTTCTGCCTGCGACAGGGGGAGCAGGGTGTGGACCTCCATGCGCCCCGCCAAGCTGTCGGCCATTTGCGGCAAGGCCAGTACGTTGGCGGACCCTGTCAGCAGGAAACGACCTGGGCGCTGGTCTTCATCGACAGCCATTTTCAAGGCCAGCATGAGCTGCGGTGCTCGCTGCACCTCATCGATGATGGCCCTGTCCAGTTGGCGAATCAGCCCCACCGGGTCTTGCTGCGCAAGAGCGGCCATGTTGGGGTCGTCCAGCGTGATGTAGCGCATGTCGCCCCCGAGCTGGCGTACCAGGGTGGTCTTGCCACATTGGCGTGGGCCATTGACCAGCACCACCCGCGTGTCCAGCAAGGATTCCTGAACGTTGTGGGTGAGGTGGCGCGGTATCCAGTCAGCCGAAGGGGATGGAGGGGTGTTCATGGGGGCTGGTTGCTGGGTATTGGTGCTCGTCCAATTGAGCATTGGCAATGCATCCAATGTTGTATTGGTGTTGCGTCCAATTATGCAGTAGACATGCGTCCAATCTGGTATTTAGGCCGTCTGCGGTCAAAAATAAGATTCTCACGCCGCCCTCGGCCACAGCGATTCGGCCAGCTGGTTCATCACGCCATCAAGCTGGCCGCCCAGCAGTTTGTCGAGCTGTTTGGCGCCGCCATCGGTGGCGAAGGCGTCGTTGACGAAGGCGTGGTCCAGCACCAGTTCGTGGCGCAGTTGTTTGCCCAGGCGGTCCAGCCAGCGCAGTTGCACGGGCGTCCAGGCGCGGGACTGGCGGATGGTTTGCATGGCGGCTTGCACGCGCTGGTCAAACGGCACCAGCGCCTCGCCCAGGGCGGCCTGGCGGATGTAGGCCATGATGCCGGCGGCAATGTCCTGGTTGCTTTGGTTGCGCCAGGCGGCTTTGAGCTTGGCTTCGGTGTAGCCCGCTTCGTCCAGCAGCAGGCGCACTTCTTTGAGCTGTGCGCGGGTGAGGTCTTTGGGGCGGTTGACCACCACCGACAGCGCGGCCGACTGGTTGAGCTGCTGGCGCACAAAGGCGGTGAAGCTGTCCAGGTAGTCCGCTGGCTTGGTGTAGCTGCCCCAGCTTTGCTCGCGGGCCACCAGTTCGTCGGTGTGGCCTGAGAGCACGGGCATGTAGGCGGTGCCCAGCAGTTGGCGCACTTCGGCCAGTTGCTGCACCAGGCGGGTGTTGCGGCGCAAAAAGTCTGCCGCTGCGGCGGTGCCTTGTTCTTTGCCCAGCTGGTGCAGGTGGCGGTGCAGTTGCGCGGGGGGCACGCCCCACTGCTCTTGCAGCTGGGCCAGGCGCTCGCGCAGGGCGGGCTTTTTGTCGGCCTTGTGCTCGGCGTCGCGCAGCACGCGCATCACTTTTTGGCCGAGCTGATCGAGCACGTCATCCGCATGGGTGCGGCCGGGGCCGCTGCCGGGGGTGGTGTACGCAGTGGGGTGGTTGAGCTCGTCCAGCAGTTGCTCTACCGTGACCTTCGGGTCTTTGACCAGGGGCTGCATGGTGTTGACGGCCTGCAGCGTGGCGTACAAGTCCACGGGGTCATAGATCTTGAATACGGTTTTGCCGATGGCGTCACACCGGCGGGTGGCGCGGCCAATCATTTGCTCGTACAGGATGCGCGACTTGACGCGGCGCATGAACACGAGGTGGCTGATGGCGGGCACGTCGATGCCGGTGGTGAGCAGATCGACGGTGATGGCGATGCTGGGAAAGCGCTCGTTTTTGTAGCGGCGGATGAGCTGATCGACCTTGTCTGAGGCGCCGGTGATTTTCTCGACCGCCGCCTGGTTGTAGCTGTCGCCGTACAGGTCGGCAAAGGCCTGGCCCAGCAGGCGTTTGACCATGTCGGCGTGGGCGTCGGTGGCACAAAAAATCAGTGTCTTTTCCTCGCCCATCGGGTCCAGCTCTTGCGCGAGCTGCTGGCAGATGACGCGGTTGAAGTCTTCGTTGATGACGCGGCGGTTGAAGGATTCGAGCTCGAAGTGCAGCTCGTCTTCCAGCTCGGCGGATTCGACTTCGCCGGTGGAGAGGTTCAGCGCCTCAACCTGCTGGCCTTTGTCGAAGTGGATGCCGTGGCGGCTGAGCAGGGTTTCGTAGCGAATGGGCGGCTCGTGGTCGATGAGCCAGTCGTCTGCCACGGCCTCGCGGTAGCTGTAGGTGTAGACGGGTTTGCCGAAGATATCGGTGGTGTGCTTGGCGGGGGTGGCCGTGAGGCCAATCTTGACGGCGTCGAAGTAGTCGAGCACGCGGCGGTAGCTGCTGAGGTACTGGGCCGGGTCGCGCAGGGCTTGCTCGCCTTCGGTCATGTCCTGGTCGAGCGTGTAGCCCCGGTGGGCTTCGTCCACGATGATGCAGTCGAACGCATCGAGCGGGGGCGGTGCATCGCTGGCAAAAATGCGGCGCACCATGGCCTGCACGGTGGCCACCTGCACGCGGGTTTCGGCCTCGGCGGCCATGTCGCCCAGCTCGGCCACGTTGTAGATTTTGGACAGGGGCATGCCGCCTTCGAGCGGGGCTTCGTTGAAGGCGTCTTGCGCCTGGTCGCCCAGCGCGGTGCGGTCTACCAAAAACAGGATGCGGCGAAAGCGCTCGGCCTTCAAAAACCGGTACATCAGGCCAATGATGGTGCGCGTTTTGCCCGTGCCGGTGGCCATGGCCAGCAGGCATTGCGACTGGCCTGCGGCCAGGGCGTGCTCCACTGCCGCAATCGCGTGCTGCTGGTAGTCGCGCAGGCGCAGGTAGGCATAGCCTTCTTGCTGAAGCTTGGCCTCGGCCGTGGCGCGGCTGCGCCGCAGCAGGTCAAGCAGGCCATCGGGCGTGTGAAAGCCTTGCAGCGGGCGGGCCAGTTGCGCGGGGTGGCGCAGGTCACGAAACCAGGTGCCGCTGGCCTCGGGGCTTTGGCGGGCGAAGGGGCGGCCGTTGCACGAGTAGGCAAACGGCAACGCAAAGTGCTGGCCCGCGCCATCGGGCCAGGGCTGGTCGCGGCCTTCGGCAACCCAGGGGGCGGCCCATTCGACATCCATGGACAGGCCGCGGGCGTAGCGTTCGGCCTGGGCCATCTTGCCCGCCACGTTCACGTTCAGGCGCTTGGCCTCTACGGCGGCCACGGGCGTGAGGCCCGCAAACAGCACGTAGTCGGCACTTTGGCGGCCCTGGGTGGGCCATTCGGCAATGGCGAGGTGGCGGTGGCGCTCCGGCCGCGTGCCCTGGGCGTGGGTCAGGCGGGCGCTGTCGGCCTCCCAGCCTGCGTCGCGCAGCATCTGGTCGATGAGCAGGCGGGTGGAGGCTTCGTCCATGGCCACCTGCTGGGCGGCCTGGGCCGATCGCTCGGCCCACAGGCGCAGGGCGGCGGCGTCGCCCTTGGCAGGGTCGGCATCGGGCGGGGGGTGCGGGCGCTCGTCCAGCGCCTTTTGCAGCTCGGCCAGGCGCTGGCTGGCTTCTTCGGCCAGTTGCTCGTAAATGGCGCGCTCTTCCTGCGCACGCAGGGCCATGTCGCGCTCTTGCGCGGCCTGGGCTTCAAGCAGTTGGGCGATTTCTGCCTGCGCGGCCTGGGCGGTTTGGGTTTGTTGGAGTTGGCCTTGCAATGCGGCGATTTGCTGCTGCAGGGTGACGAGCTTTTGGCTGGGGTCGTCGGGCAACACAAACGGGCCAGGCTTGAACTGCGGCGCGTTGCCAAAGGTGCGGTGAAACCACAGGGCCAGCTCGCGGGCCAGCTTGATGGATTCGAGCCCCTCGCGGTAGCCAATGCGGTGGTTGACCTGGTGCGCCGCCTCGTTGCCGCGCTGGCGCAGCGCGTGCAATATTTGGCGCACTTGCGGGTCCAGCCCCAGGCGCTGGTCCACGGCGCGCAGCAGCTCGGCCTGGGTGCTTTGGCCCACTGTGAGGCCAATGCGGTCTGCCACCTCTTGCGTGAGGCTTTCGGCCAGCAGGCGCAGTTTGAGGACGCAACTGGCGGGGTCGTAGGGGTAGAGGCGTTCGGCGGTGGCGCCCAGCTCGGCCAGCAGGGGCGAGTGGGCGGACAGAAAACTGAAGTTGCTCGTGCTCATCGGGCCCGCTGGTGTCCAAATGTTAACTGGGCCACAGCATAACCCGCCCTGCCCGGCCCATCACCGAACACAACGCAGCAGGGGCCATTTGCGGTGGCCCCTGCTGGTGCGATCAATCCACCACCGTCAGCTTCGCCACACTCAACGCCAGCCATTTGGTGCCGTGGCGGGGGAAGTTGACCTGGGCGCGGGCGTCGTCGCCCGTACCTTCGATGGCTAGCACCTTGCCTTCGCCAAACTTGGTGTGGAACACAGCGATGCCTGCGCGCAGGCCGTGCGAGGGGGCTGCCTTTTGGGGAGGCACGGGCGGGCTGGCAAAGGTTTCTGACTTGAAGCCAAACGAGCCTCTAGCGCCCGATTGGTAAGCGCTACCAGCTCCTGAATTAGGAGCATACGAGCCAAAACCTTGCTGCTTTGGCGTGATCCACTTCAGGCACTCTTCTGGCAGTTCATCAAAGAAGCGGCTCTTGACGTTGTAGCGCGTCTGGCCGTGCAGCATGCGCGTTTGCGAGTGGCTGAGATACAAGCGCTTGCGGGCGCGGGTGATGGCCACGTACATCAGGCGGCGCTCCTCTTCCAGCCCGTCGCGGTCGCTGGAGGAGTTGTCGTGTGGGAACAGGCCCTCTTCCAGGCCGCCGATGAACACGGCGTCAAACTCCAGCCCCTTGCTGGCGTGCACGGTCATGAGCTGCACGGCGTCTTGCCCGGCCTGGGCCTGGTTGTCGCCCGCTTCCAGCGCAGCGTGGGTAAGGAAGGCGACCAGGGGCGAGAGGGTTTCGCCGGTGTCTGCGTCGATGATGCCTGCGGGGTTGGCGGGGTTGGCGGGGTTGGTAGGTTTGAGCGGCTCATCCAGCACCGGGGCGTTCGGGTCCAGGCCTTGACTGACGGCACTCTGCGTGAGCGGCTGGCCGTGCTCATCCAGCGGCAGGGCCACGGCATCGCGGCCAAAGCCTTCTTGCGTGACGAAGCTTTCGGCGGCATTGACCAGTTCCTGCAAGTTCTCGATGCGGTCGGCGCCTTCTTTTTCGGTACGGAAGTGCTCCACCAGCCCGCTAGATTCCAGCATCTGCTCGATGATGCCGCGCAGCGACTGGCCTTCGGTCTGCTCGCGCAGCACGTCGATCATGGCGACGAAGGCCTTGAAGTTGGTTCCGGCCTTGCCCGGCACGGCGCTCACGGCATCGTGCAACGAGCAGCCTGCGGCGCGGGCTGCGTCTTGCAGCACTTCAATGCTGCGCGCGCCAATGCCGCGCGGCGGGAAATTGACGACGCGCAAAAAGCTGGTGTCGTCGTTCGGGTTCTCCAGCAGGCGCAGGTAGGCCAGCGCGTGCTTGATTTCTGCGCGTTCAAAAAAGCGCAGGCCGCCGTACACGCGGTAGGGCACGCTGGCATTGAACAGGGCCGATTCGATCACCCGGCTTTGCGCGTTGCTGCGGTAGAGCACAGCGATTTCCTTGCGCTCAAAGCCGTCGCTGCGCACCAGTTGCTTGATCTCGTCCACCATCCACTGCGCCTCGGCCAGGTCAGAGCTGGCCTCGTACACGCGCACGGGCTCGCCCGCGCCCTGCGTGGTGCGCAGGTTCTTGCCCAGGCGGCGGCTGTTGTGGCTGATGAGGTGGTTGGCGGAGTCGAGGATGTTGCTGTAGCTGCGGTAGTTCTGCTCCAGCTTGATCTGGTGCTGCACGTCAAACTCGCGAACAAAGTCGGCCATGTTGCCCACGCGCGCGCCGCGAAAGGCGTAGATGCTCTGGTCGTCGTCGCCCACGGCCATCACGCTGGCGTGGCTTTGCAGGCGGCCCGCCACTTCGTCGCCCGCAATCTGCTTGAGCCACAGGTACTGCAGGCGGTTGGTGTCCTGAAACTCATCGACCAGGATGTGGCGGAAGCGCCGCTGGTAATGCTCGCGGATGGGATCGTTGTCGCGCAGCAGCTCGTAAGAGCGCAGCATCAGCTCGCCAAAATCCACCACGCCTTCGCGCTGGCACTGTTCTGCGCCGAGCGGGTACAGCTCGATCTTCTTGCGGCCATCGGCATCGTGCGCGGGCACATCGCCGGGGCGCATGCCCTCTTCCTTGCAGCCCGCAATGAAGTAGGCGAGCTGCTTGGGCGGAAAGCGCTCCTCATCCACATTGAACTGCTTGCACAGCCGCTTGATGGCGGAGAGCTGGTCTTGCGTATCCAGAATCTGGAACGCCTGCGGCAGGCCCGCAGCCTTGTGGTGTGCGCGCAAAAGGCGGTTGCACAGGCCATGGAAGGTGCCAATCCACATGCCGCGCACGTTCACCGGCAGCATGGTGGTAAGGCGCGCCACCATCTCCTTGGCGGCCTTGTTCGTGAAGGTCACGGCCAGGATACCGCCGGGTGTGACGTGGCCATGCTGCAGCAGCCAGGCAATGCGGGTGGTGAGCACGCGCGTCTTGCCCGAGCCCGCCCCCGCCAGAATCAAGGCGTGCCCGTTGGGCAGGGTGACGGCGGCGAGTTGTTCGGGGTTGAGGCCGGCCAGCAAGGGCGACGAAGCAGGCACGCCCAATGGTGCAGCAGCGGATGGGGGCACCGACTCATCGGGCGCCCCTGAAAACAGATCGTGTGGGAACATGCAGCCATTGTAGAAAGGCCACCCCCACCATGGTCCGCATTCAACCCCTTGCCCTTGCTGCCGTCGCCCTGGCAACCTGTTATGTGCCCCCTGTGGCGGCGCAGGCCAGTTGCAGCAGCGATGGCGTGCCCCGCCCCACGGCGGTGTTCGAGCGCTTCATCAGTGCCGATTGCGAAGCCTGCTGGGCCGACCCGGCCACGCCCGCGCCAGGGCCATCGGCGGTGGTGCTGGACTGGATCGTGCCCACAGCCCTGGGGGATGAAGCCCCCTTGGCCGCAGCCGCCACCAACGACGCGCTGCTGCGGCTGCAGGCACTGGGCCGTGCTGCGCCTGGCACCACCGATGTCGCGGTGCTTGCGGTGGAAGGCACTTCCGCCCACCGCGCGCGCGTAGCCCACGGCCTGCCACTCAATGACTACCTGGGTACCGGCATCGCCTTCAAGCCGCACCGAGCCAACCCAGCCGACACCTGGCAATACCACTTGCTGCTGGTGGAGTCCGTGCCTGCAGGTACGGAAGGCTCCCCTGTGGAACGGAATTTGGTCAGAAACGTGCTCCAAGGCACATGGGAAAAGCGCCACCAGCTATCAAAAACAGAGCGATCAAGAACCCGCTTTGCCTGGATGGAAAACCGCCCCATGCGCATTCCTGAAGGGGCCAAGGCAGAGCAGTTGCACATGGTGGGCTGGGTGCAGAACGCCCAGGGCGACGTGGTGGCCGCCGCCCGGTCAGCATGCCGGTAATACAGGTCATACGGATGGCGTTATGACAGCGCCGCGCCATGCGCCTAGAATCAATCACCGGGCCCAAGTTTCTTGACGCCCGGTTTTTTTGTGCCTGTGCAACCAGGGTTCGGTATTGGCTCCTACGCCCATCCCCACAAAGCCGGTCCCAAGCCAAGCGCCCCACGCTGCCGAAATGGTTCGGCAGTGCCTTTTCAAAGGAGCTTGGAATCTCATGGAAATCTTCGACTACGACAACATCCTGCTGCTGCCACGCAAGTGCCGTGTGGAAAGCCGATCGGAATGCGACGCCGGCGTGGAGCTGGGCGGACGGCGCTTTCGTCTGCCGGTGGTGCCCGCCAACATGAAGACGGTGGTGGATGAGCGGATCTGCGAGTGGATGGCGAAAAACGGCTACTTCTACGTGATGCACCGTTTTGATCTGGACAACCTGCAGTTTGTGAAAGACATGCACGCCAAAGGCTGCTACGCGTCGATCTCCCTGGGGGTGAAACAACCCGACTACGACACGGTGGACCAGCTCGTGGCCCAAGGCCTGGTGCCCGAATACATCACCATCGACATCGCCCACGGCCATGCCGACAGCGTGAAGAACATGATTGGCTACCTCAAGCAAAAGCTGCCGCAATCCTTCGTGATTGCCGGCAACGTGGCCACACCCGAGGCTGTGATTGACCTGGAAAACTGGGGCGCCGATGCGACCAAGGTGGGCGTGGGCCCCGGCAAGGTGTGCATCACCAAGCTGAAGACCGGTTTTGGCACCGGCGGCTGGCAGCTCAGCGCGCTCAAGTGGTGCGCCCGCGTGGCCACCAAGCCCATCATTGCCGACGGCGGCATCCGCAGCCATGGCGACATTGCCAAGAGCGTGCGCTTTGGCGCCACCATGGTGATGATCGGCTCGTTATTTGCCGGGCATGAAGAATCCCCCGGCAAGACGGTGGAAGTGGACGGCGAGCTGTTCAAGGAATACTACGGCTCGGCCTCGGACTTCAACAAGGGCGAATACAAGCACGTGGAGGGCAAGCGCATCCTGGAGCCCATCAAGGGCAAGCTGGCCAACACGCTGATTGAAATGGAGCAGGACGTGCAAAGCTCCATCAGCTACGCCGGGGGTACCAAGCTGATGGATATCCGCAAGGTGAACTACGTCATCCTGGGCGGAGACAACGCAGGCGAACACCTGCTGATGTAAGCCCGGCGTGCGGTGCTAGCCAGCACCGCACTGCCGCCAACACTGCGGGCTCTTTTCAGGCGCGCAGCAAATTCAGCGCCATATGGTGCAGGTCATGGCCCGGTTTGGTCAGGGCATCCAGAATGCTGAAATGGTTCAAGCCCGGCAGGATCTGGCAACGCGGCACGACGTGGGTGCCCCAGGCATCCTGAATCAGCCGCGCCTGGCGCGCAAACTCCTCACTCTCATCGGCCCCTGCCACGCTGTACAGCAGCCCCTGGGCGGGAGCCTGCAAGCGTGCCGGGCTGGCGTCCTGCACGTGCTGCTCGGTCAGGTGCAAGGATTGCTGCAGGAATGGAGCGTGCATGACGGGCTCCAGATCATGCAGCCCCGAAATGGACAGCGCACTGCGCACCAGCCCGTCAGGCAAATCAGAAGCCACCAGCGGCCACACGCTGGTCAGCAGCCAGGCGGCCAGCTGCCCACCGGCGGAATGCCCGGCCACGGTGATGCGACGGCGGTCTCCACCATGCTGCCCGATGTGGCGCCACACCCAGGCCAGTGCGGCCTCCATTTGGCGGCCAATGTGGGACACGGTGACCGGGTGTTCAGGGGTGCCTGGGCACAGCGCATAGTTGACGACCACCACGCAGTACCCCGCCAAGGTGAAAGGAGGCGCCACAAAGGAATGGTCGGACTTGTCGAGCGAGCGCCAGTAACCGCCGTGGATGAAAACCAGCACGGGCGCCAGCGCTGCGCCGGGGCGTGTCGCGGGGAAGACATCCAGGGTCTCGCCAGCCTCAGGGCCGTAGACCAAGTCCAGCGCACAAGGGCAGTTGGCGCGCACCTGCGCGGAGTCCTGGGCCCAGCGCTGCAGGTAATCCATGTAATCAGGAACCAGCGCGCGGTTGTTGTACATGCGCTCCAGCCAGGCTGGGTCGTGCAAGGGAATCGACATCGTTCTTATCTCCTCAGAAGCGCCACATCATCCCGCCAAACCACTCCATGCTGCAAGCTACGTGACAGGCTGCTCGTTCCAAATCGGCCCATCATTCAGGACGCAGTTCAAACATCTCACGCATCCAAACCAAGCATGACCACTCCTTCGCTTCGTATCGCCGTTCTGGGCATCGGCATGATGGGAAGTCCCATGGCACGCCGCCTGCAACAGGCCGGGCATACCGTGCACGCCTGGAACCGCACCCAATCCAAAGCCGATCCGCTGGCAGCGTTGGGCATTGCTGTGCATGCCACCGTCGCAGAGGCGGTAAGGCAAGCTGACATCGTGGTGAGCCTGCTGGAAAACGGTCCAGCAGTAGAGCATGTGCTGTTCCATGCGGGTGCCGCGCAAGCCATGCGCCCCGGCACCCTGTTCATCGACATGGCGTCGATCCAGCCCCGCGAGGCGCGCGACCATGCCGCACGGCTTGGTGAAATGGGCCTGGCGCACCTGGATGCTCCAGTGTCTGGCGGCACGGTAGGGGCCGAGAACGGCACCCTCGCCATCATGGCCGGGGGCCGGGCAGAAGATTTCGCTCGCGCGCAACCGGTGTTCGCCGCACTGGGTCGCGCCACCCATGTGGGGCCGCACGGCAGCGGGCAGCTCGCCAAACTGGCCAACCAGATGATTGTGGGCATCACCATCGGTGCCGTGGCAGAAGCTTTGCTGTTTGCCGCCAAAGGCGGCGCCGACATGGCGAAAGTGCGCGAGGCCATCCAAGGCGGGTTTGCCGACAGCCGCATCCTGCAATTGCACGGCCAGCGCATGGTGGACCGCGACTTTGCGCCCAAGGCACGCATGGGCGTTCAACTCAAGGACATGCGCAATGCGCTGGGCACTGCCAAGGAAATAGGTTTTGACGCACCGGTCACGACCTTGTTTGAAGCCCTGTACGCCGAAGGCGTGGAACACGGCCTGGGCGAACTGGACCACAGCGGACTGTTTGTGGAGCTGGCCAGTCGCAACGCAATGCAATAAATTTTTTGCACGACTTGCGGACAACGCAAAAAATCGTGCATAATACGAGTCTCTGCAGCGATGCAGACAACTTAAAAAGTTTGGGTTCTTAGCTCAGTTGGTAGAGCAGCGGACTCTTAATCCGTAGGTCGAGTGTTCGAGTCACTCAGGACCCACCAAACAAAAAAAGCCGAAGCTACATCGTAGTTTCGGCTTTTTGCATTTCAGCGCCTCTGTATCAATTTCTAACGCGCGGCGTTTCTCTTCCTGATCTGATCACGGCAATGAATCCACAAGCCAATATGCTCTGGACCGGCCCCAAATGGGCCTTAGCGGTTCTGCTCGCCGTTCTGGGCATGCTGGGGCCGTTTTCGATTGATACCTATCTGCCAGCCTTTGCCGGCATTGCCACGGCCCTGGGCGCCACGCCCATTGAGATGCAGCAAACGCTGTCGGCCTACCTTTTCGGGTTCGCTTTCATGAACCTGTTTCACGGCGCCCTGGCAGACAGCTTTGGCCGCCGGCCGGTGGTGTTGTGGGGCATTGCGCTGTTCACCATCGCCTCTGCAGGCTGCGCCCTCTCGCAAAGCATCGGACAGCTGGTGTTCTTCCGCGCGGTACAAGGGCTGTCCACCGGGGCAGGCATTGTGGTGTCACGCGCTGTGATCCGCGACATGTTCCCGCCAGCGCAAGCCCAGCAGGTGATGAGCCAGGTCACCATCTACTTCGGGGTGGCACCTGCCGTGGCACCCATCGTAGGCGGGTGGCTTTTTGTGCACACCGGCTGGCACAGTATTTTCTGGTTTCTGGCACTGGTGGGGGCCATTCTGTGGATCACCAATTTCCGGCTGCTGCCCGAAACCCTGCACCCAAGCCACCGCCAGCCCTTCAACGTGCGGCACTTGATGCGCGGGTATTGGGCGCTGGGCTCCAGCCCCAAGTTCCTCTTGCTGGCACTGGCCAGTGGGGTACCGTTCAACGGTATGTTCCTGTATGTACTGTCCGCCCCAGCATTTTTGGGCGAACATCTGAAACTCGAACCCACCCAATTTTTCTGGTTCTTCGTTCTGACGATTTCTGGAATCATGGGGGGCGCCTGGCTGAGCGGACGCCTCGCAGGGCGCATCGCACCCAAACGGCAAATCCGCCATGGGTTCGTGATCATGTTCTTGGTGGGCATCGCCAATGTGGCGCTCAACACCGTCCTTGCGCCTCATCCAGCCTGGGCGCTACTGCCCATCGCCATTTTTTCCTTCGGCTGGGCGCTCATGGTGCCCGTGGTCACGTTGCTGGTGCTGGACCTGGTGCCCGAACGCCGAGGGATGGCATCGTCGCTGCAGGCTTTCGTGGGCTCTACCGCGAATGGGGTGGTGGCTGGCGTGATTTCCCCCCTGGTCATGCATTCCGCCCTTGGGCTGGCCACAGCGTCTTTGCTGATGATGTGCATTGGGCTGACATCATGGATGTACCTGCACCACCGCTGGCCTGAAATTGGCAGCCACGCGGGCGTAACGGGCGTAACACCCGGCGGCTGAGCGCCACCTTCACCCCTTCATGAAGAAGTGAGCAGAAGCTGGTCAGCGTCTGCGCTCCAGGCCCTGCTGATGGTAGTAACGCTTCTTTTCCTCGTACATGGCCTGGTCGGCCTTGTGCAAGGCAGACTCCACTGCCGCGCCCGATTGACAGCACGCCATACCCATGGCCAATCCCAACGGCTGCCCTGAGTAGAACTGGTTGTTCAACTCCACCAGCGACTGAATGCGGTCACGCATGGCAGCAGCGCCTCGCTCATCCGCCCCCGGCAGCAACACCGCAAATTCATCGCCTCCCACCCGGGCCGCGCAAGCTGGCGCATCAACTGCCTTGGTCAGCACTTCGCCAGCGCGGCGCAGCATGGCATCACCTGCGGCGTGGCCCTGCTCATCATTGATGGCCTTGAGGCCGTTGAGATCGATGGCAATCACCGCAAACGGCCACGGCCCCTTGCGCGTGAGGCGATTGAGTTCTTCTGCATAAAACGCGCGGTTGCGAAGCTGGGTCAGCACATCGTGCTTGCCCAGGTACTCCAGATAGGCCTCCGCCTTCTTGCGAGCCGTGATATCCACCAGCGAGAGCAGCACCAGGCTCCAGTCGTCCTGATGACCACCCAGCACAGAAAACTGCATGTGGATGTGCACCGCATCCCCCGACAGCGAGTAATTGGTGACCTCACGCAGCTGCACGGTCTTGCCTTCCCACAAATCCTGCAACTGCTCAGCGAACGACTCCGCCATTTCACCCCGAAACACCTGACTCAGGTTGTTGAGCAAGTGATCTTTGGATCGGGCGCCGAACATTTCCAGCGTCTGCTGGTTCACGTCGATCACACGTATTTCTTGCATACACCGAGAAACGAATTCCGGATGTACTTTGAGAAAGGTTTTGAAATCCGCGATGCCCTGCGCACGCACGCCATCAAGCAACATCTTGATGGTGCTGAAGTCCTCAACCCACAACGACACGGGGGAGTATTCAAACAAGCCGCGGGCATATTGCTCGCTACGTCGCACCTGGAGGGCATCCTGCATTTGCCGCGTGATGTCTTCCAGTGAAACAAGCGCCCGGCTCCAGTTCTCCTCATGGCCGGGGAGCACCCGCACATTCACCCTTACATCCAGGCGCCGCCCGTCCAAGGCGTAGTTCACGCTCTCATTGGAATATTCCAGCCGCCCCTCCCAACGCTCTACCAATTCGCGTACCAGGGAGTGGTGCATGTCATCACGAAAAATCTGCCCCAGCTGTGCGACCAAAGTGAGCTGATCAGGCGCAGCAAACAAATCCAGGGTGCGCTGATTGACCTGAAGCACCCGCAAAGCCGCACTGCACTGCGCCAACAACGAGGGATCGGCACGCAGATAGGCTTCCAGGTCATCGACCCCCTCTTCTCGCCAGCGCTGGTACAAAGCCTTCAAGGCACTGCAGTCCTCCAGCCATAGCGATACGGGCGCCAGGTTGAACATGTGCTCAAAATCTGCACCAGAAGAAACATAGGGCTGCACGTTGAATCCTTTCGTCGCCCCTTATGCGAGCCTGGGCTACGCCTCCATCCAATGTCGGTGACTCTCTCGCCAAGCGATCAGGCATAAAAAAACCGCCTCATCAGAGGCGGCTTTCATGCGATGTACCCACCAAAGGGTCAGGCACTTGGCAGAGTATCAGCGAGCTGGGCGTGCAGGACGCTTGCGCGCATCGTGGGGCGCAAACGGCTTGCCGCCTGCAGGCTTGGCAAACGCAGGCTTACGGGGAGCAAAATCGCCACGGTCTGCACCACGGGGGGCGCCCATGTCACCACGCGGGGCAAAGCCACGCGGGGCGTTGTCGCCAAAGCCGGGCTTGCGGCCATAGCCTTCGTTGTCACGGCGTGGAGCAAAGCCACGATCTTCCCGAGGTGCAAAGCCCTCACCGCCACGGGGAGCAGGACCGCCACGGCCGGCAAAACCACCACCGAAACCACCGCGATCGTTACCGCCACGGTCATTGCCACCACGTGCTGGACCACCAAAACGGCGATCACGCGACGCGTAGTCACGACCTTCAAAACCGCCAGAGCGGCCACGGCCACCAAAATCGCCACGAGGCGTTTGGGGAGCGCGCTGTGCAGGCTCCAGACCCGGAATCACTTCCGACTTGAATTGCTGACGGCTGTAGCCTTCAATGTCGAAAATCTTGCGGCGGTCGCGGAATTCGGCGAACGTCACAGCCAAGCCATCGCGACCAGCACGACCGGTACGGCCAATGCGGTGGGTGTAATCCTCAGCCTTCATGGGCAGGCCGAAGTTGAACACGTGAGTGATAGTGGGCACGTCGATACCGCGTGCAGCCACATCGGTTGCCACCAGGATTTGCACCTGGCCGCTGCGCAGAGCCATCAGTCGGCGGTTGCGCAAACCTTGGCTCAATGCACCATGCAGCGCCACAGCAGAAAAGCCTTCTTGCTGCAGGTCATTGGCCAAGCCATCGCACTCCACCTGCGTGCTTGCAAACACGATGGCTTGGTTGATGGAGGTATCACGCAGCCAGTGGTCCAGCAGCTTGCGCTTGTGTTGCGCGTTGTCTGCCCAGTACAGCATCTGCTTGATGTTGGCGTGCTTCTCTTGTGGAGAGTCAATCGTCACCTTTTGCACCGATGCGCCGCCATCGTGCATCACACGCATGGCCAGTTGCTGGATGCGCGGGGCAAACGTTGCGCTGAACATCATGGTCTGCTTGCGCTGGGCCGTGAGCTGGTTCAACTCAGCCAGGTCGTCAGAGAAGCCCAGATCCAGCATGCGGTCGGCTTCGTCCACTACCAGGAATTGCACCTTGTCGAGCTTGATCTGCATCGAGCGTTGCAGGTCCAGCAGGCGTCCAGGCGTAGCCACCACGAGGTTTGCATTCTGCAGCTTGGCGATTTGCAATTGGTAAGGCATGCCGCCCACCACATTGGCTACGCGCAGGCCACGGCAGTGCTTGACCAAGTCGATCGCATCGTGCGCCACTTGCTGGGCCAGCTCACGGGTGGGGCACAAGATCAGTGCGCCAGGCGTAGCAGCCTTGAAGTTGCGTGAATTGGTGGGATCCTTGCGCTTGGCACGCTTGGGAGCTGGCTCGCCACGGGCTGCAGCCTCGGCGACAGCACGCTCAAACGCAGCGCGCTCTTCAGCTTCAGCAGCAGCTTGCTGCTGAATCAGCGTGTGCAACACAGGCAGCAAGAAGGCGGCGGTCTTGCCGCTGCCTGTCTGGCTGGACACCATCAGATCGATGAAGCTGGTGGAATCATTGCCGCTGCCCATTGCCAATGGAATGGCCTTGAGCTGCACACTGGTGGGTTGGGTGTAACCCAAATCAGCCACTGCCTGCACGAGTTCTGGAGCCAGGCCCAGTTCGATAAAGCCGTTAGGCTCGGCAGTGACTGCGTCAGCAGCCGCATCAGCCACCACGGCAGCAGCCAGGGTTTCAGCCGCAAAAGAGGATTCAGCAGGCGCGAATTCGCCCTGCACTTGCAAAGTGTCGGTCATATTTTTCTCACACGAGACCTGCCGCAAGCGGGCGCCTGCGGTGGTTTCGTCAATGGTTAAAAAACATCAACCATCAAACGAAACCTGCCATGAACTTGGTCGTAGCGGGTGGGCGAAGAATGCAAAAACTGTACTGCGATGGCAGCGAGCTTGCGAGCCCAGTGTGTGAGGGGAGATGCACAATCTGCAGCAGAAAACTGCGCAGCCCTAGATTATTACACGTTCAGGGTTTCCCCGCAATAGACGCGTGCAAACGGCGGTGATAAGCCCTTGTCGGACTTTCACCAGCCTCCTTCGCCAGCGCAACCAGCGCCGGAAAAATCTTGGCCCTTTTTCAGACGGCCAGGAAGTGGGTTCGGTAATGTGCCAGCTCGTCGATAGATTCATGAACGTCTGCCAGAGCCGTGTGCTTCTGCGCCTTCTTGAAGCTCGAATAGGCTTCCGGCTTCCAGCGCTTGGCTAACTCCTTCAGGGTGCTCACATCGACATTGCGGTAGTGAAAGAACGCCTCCAGCTTGGGCATGTAGCGCACGAGGAACCTTCGATCCTGACCAATGCTGTTGCCGCACATGGGTGCAACACCCTTGGGAACGTACTGCCGCAGAAAGGCCAGAATTTCCGCCTCGGCCTGCTCTTCCGTCAGGGTGGATGCTTTCACCTTGTCCGTGAGTCCGCTGCGGCCATGGGTTCCACGGTTCCAGGCGTCCATCTTTGCCAATTGCTCATCAGACTGGTGGATGACCAGCACGGGGCCTTCAACGCGAGGCTCCAGCGAAGGGCCTGTCACCACCACGGCGATTTCCAGCAAGCGGTCGTTCTCGGGGCTCAGGCCCGTCATTTCACAGTCCAGCCACACAAGGTTTTGGTCTGATTTTGATAGCACGGCGGGGGTTGGGGTGTTAGCTTCTGACATGGGGCGCATTGTCGCCGATGACCTAAACTCGCCGCACATGGCCTCTTCCGACGCAATTTCCCCTTCCCTGCTGTTCACACTTCTGTTTGCCTTTGCGCTGAGTGCGGGCATGCTGCTCAAACTGTGGCTCGCTTCGCGGCAAATACGCCATGTGGCACGACACCGCAATGCTGTTCCCGCGCCATTTGCCGAGCGCATCACCCTGGCTGCTCACCAAAAGGCGGCAGACTACACGGTAGCGAAGGCACGACTGGAGCTGCTGGAGCTGGCCCTGGGCACCGCCGTGCTGCTGGGCTGGACTTTGCTTGGCGGGCTGAATCTGCTGAACCAGGCGCTGCTGCACTGGCTGGGTGGCGGCATGTGGCAGCAATTGGCGCTGCTGGCGGCTTTTGTGCTCATCAGCGGGCTGATCGATTTGCCGGTGTCGCTGTACAAAACATTTGTGCAGGAGAAACGCTTCGGCTTCAACAAAATGACCCCGGCCCTGTGGCTTGCAGACCTGTGCAAGTCGATATTGCTGGGAGCTGCCATTGGTCTGCCGATTGCAGCAGCCATCCTGTGGCTGATGGGCCAGGCAGGCCCCTACTGGTGGGCCTGGGCCTGGGCCGTCTGGATGGGGTTCAACCTGCTGCTGATGGTGATTTTTCCCACCTTCATCGCCCCACTGTTCAACCAATTCAAGCCACTGGAAGACGAAGCCCTCAAACAACGCGTGTCGCATCTGATGGAACGCTGCGGCTTTGCCGCCAAAGGGCTTTTTGTGATGGACGGCAGCCGCCGCAGTGCCCATGCCAATGCCTACTTCACAGGTTTTGGCACTGCGAAACGTGTGGTGTTTTATGACACGTTGCTGCGCCAGCTCTCCGTGGGCGAAGTAGAGGCCGTACTGGCGCACGAGCTGGGGCATTTCAAGCACCGGCACATCATCCAGCGCATCGTGAGCATGTTCGCTTTCAGCCTGCTGGGCTTTGCGCTGCTGGGCTGGCTGTCCACCCAAAGCTGGTTCTACACGGGGTTGGGGGTGTACCCTGCCATGGGCTTGTCTGCAGACTGGGGCAGCGCGCCCAACGATGCCCTGGCGCTGCTGCTGTTCATGCTGGCCACGCCCGTTTTTACCCAGTTCATCTCGCCGCTGTTCTCGCAACTCTCGCGCAAGCACGAGTTCCAGGCCGACGCCTACGCAGCGGCACAAACGCAGGCAGCAGACCTGGCTTCAGCGCTGCTCAAGCTGTACGAAGACAACGCCTCCACCCTGACCCCTGACCCGGTCTACGTGAAGTTCTACTACTCACACCCACCCGCCTCCGAGCGGCTGGCACGCCTTTCCTACACCCCCTGAACCATGACCTCCATGTTGAAGAAAAAAGACTGGTCCACCCAGACCCGCCGTGCGCTGAAAGCTCCTGAAGTTGTAGCAAAACTGGCTCAACTGGATGGCTGGAGCCTGAGTGGCGATGGCGAGAACGTCGCCATCGAGAAGACCTATCACTTCGCCAACTACTACGAGACGATCTCGTTCGTGAATGCGGTGGCCTTCATCGCGAATGCACAAGACCACCACCCGGACTTGTCCGTGCACTACAACCGCTGCGTGGTGCGTTTGAACACCCATGATGTGCAAGGCATCTCGATCACCGACATCGAGTGCGCGGCGCAGTTTGACCAACTGCTGGTGCTGGCATGACCTTGGCAGCCCCCACCCATGGCTGAGCGCAGCGCCCTCATGCAAGGAACCGTGGTGGCCAGCCACGGCCGACATTGTGTGGTGGAGACACCCGACGGCCAGCGCCGCATATGCCACCCCCGGGGCAAAAAAAGCCATGCTGTGGTGGGCGACCATGTGATGTGGCAAGCCGCCCCCCAGGGCCAGGGAGATGAAGGCACGATTGAGAAGGTGCTTGAACGGCGCAACCTGTTCTACCGTCAGGATGAGATCCGCACCAAATCGTTCGCAGCCAACATTGACCAGGTGCTCATCCTGATTGCGGCGGAGCCGGTTTTTTCAGAGAGCCAGCTGGCCCGTGCCCTGATCACGGCAGAGGCCACGCACATCACCCCACTGATCGCGCTGAACAAAAGCGACTTGGTGGAACCGTTTGCCCGCGCCTGGGAACGCCTGCAACCCTACCGCCACATGGGCAAAGAAGGGCAGCATTACGGCGTGCTGCCCCTGTGCCTGACGCAATCGAACGAGGTGGATCGGGAAGTGCTTTTGCAGCACCTGCGCGGCAAAGTCACGCTGGTGCTGGGGCCTTCCGGCTCAGGCAAAAGTACCCTCATCAACCTGCTGGTGCCAGGCGCCACTGTACTGACAGGGGAAATCTCGCAGGCCCTCAACTCCGGCAAGCACACCACCACCAGCACCCATTGGTACTGGGTGGATGCCGAGCGCACCACGGCACTGATCGACTCCCCCGGCTTTCAAGAATTTGGCCTGCACCACATCGCCCCTATGCAGCTGGCCAGTTGCATGCCCGATATTGCCGCCCATGCCAATGACTGCCGCTTTTATAACTGCACCCATTTGCATGAGCCGGGCTGCGGTGTGCTGGATGCACTGAAAATGCCACCTAGCGCAGGTGGGATAAGCGCAACGCGCTATAAAATTTATAGTGATTTATTCGCTGAACTGAGCCAGCCGCGCTACTGAAAAAAGAGGCGCTTGCAGCGGGTGTAGCGCGAGCCATCACGCTGCCTGCCGCGCGCCTTCTGCTACCCCAGAAGTCGGGCCAAGGTCAGCAAGGCGAGCAGCAGCATCCAGACCACCACAGACCGCCACACCAAGCCCACCACGCTGCGCAAATGCCCCACCTCGGGGGCTACACCTGGCGTGGAATCGCTGTCGCCCAACTCGGCATCCATCTCCAGCCCATGCTGCACCGCGGTGGGTTCTGAGCGCGCCTTCAGAGCCTCTCCGCCCAGACGCACGTTGATGGCTCCCGCCGTGGCCGCCAGCACCACCCCATCGTTGTCATTGGGAAAACGCTGGGCATGAAAGCGCCAGCCTTCAATGGCCTCTTCAAAACTACCAACAACGGCGAAGCTCAGCGCCGTCAGGCGCGCGGGCAACCAGTCAATCAACCACCAAGCCTTGGCCGAGGCAGTCTGCAGCGCTTCGCTGGCCTGCGGTGCCACAGTCTGGTGGCGGTGATGCCAGTAGCGGGAGACAAACTCAGCCATGCGATAGAGCACCGCACCGGTAGGCCCCAGGCCCAACGCCGCCAGAATGGAGAACCAGGCCAGCACGCCAAAGACATGGCGGTGTGCCGAGATGACCGAGTATTCAATGACATGGCGCACGATTTCGCTGCGGGGCAGCATGCCGGCATCTACCTGCTGCCAGTGCGCCAGGCGCTCCCGGGCCGCGTCTTCCTGACCGTCTTCCAGTGCATCGCGGATGCCCGTGAAATGGTGGCTGAACTGGCGAAAACCCAGCGTAACGTAAAGCACCGCCACACTCCAGAGCACCGCAAAAGGCCAGCCCAGCCCCCACATCAAAGCCCCATGGATGGCCAAAGTCACCAACGCGGGCGCCACCACCGCCAAGCTCCAGGCCACCCAGCCGTGGTGGGTTTTGCCGGCGTCGAAATTGCGGCTCACAGACAGCGCCCATGCACGCAAGCCGGCATGGATGGGATTGGTTCGGGCCAGAGGGCGTGCCTGCTCGATCAGCAGAGCGAACAGGATGGCAAAGAAACTCATGCGGCCAATGATAGCGGGGCCTGACGAGCCACCAAGCCCTGCGCCACCCGCATCCAGTCGCGATGGCTACTCAAGCGCTCAGGAATCGATAGAAATTGCGCAACATGCCTGCCGTGGCGCCCCAAATGAAACGAGACTTGGAGCCATCTTGATACGGCATGGAAAACCACTGCCGCTCAACGCCCCCGCTCTCAAACACATGCCTGCGATGGTTTGCCGGATCCATCAAAAACGCCAGAGGCACCTCGAACAGATCGGCCACCTCGTAGGGGTTGGGACTCAGCTCACAGTCGGGAGCAACCAAGGCCACCACCGGCGAGATGATGAACGAGGATCCAGTAACGTAGGTGGGCAGCACCCCCAACACCTCCACGTGCCGTGCGGCCAGACCCACTTCCTCTTCGGCCTCTCTGAGCGCAGTGTGCGCCGGGCTGGCGTCTTCTGGATCGGCACGCCCGCCAGGAAACGCCACCTGCCCCGAATGCGTGGAGAGGTGGGCGGTGCGCTCGGTCAGCAGCACCATGGGCTCATCGCGCAGCACGATACCGAGCAACACCGCAGCCCGTGCCGGTGAACGGCTGGCGTACGACTTTTCGAGCACCACCTCTGGCTCCCACTGTGGCGGGGCTACAAAGCGCTGGCGCAACGCCTCTGGGGTGAGGGCCGCACGAGGAACGGCTGGCAGATGAATATCGACCGCGGCAATGGGCACTTGGCGCGGATCAAAATCCGGCAAGGTCGTGGGTGACGCTGCCGCAGGACGATCTGAAGGGCTGGTGGGACTCACGGGTGTGGGCGGGTTGGCTGGCCTGAAGCGGGCACGAGGGCCTGCTCAAACCTCCTGGTGGTTCGCCAAAAGATTGGCTCTGGCAACCATCCAGGCATCAGAAACGAAAAAACCGCTACAGGCCTAGGCACTGTAGCGGTTTGCGTATCAGGGGATGCCTGCGCCTTAAGCGGCAGTGGCAGCAGCCTTGACGCGCGAAGGCAGCTTTTCCTTGATACGTGCCGACTTGCCGCTGCGGTCACGCAGGTAGTACAGCTTGGCACGGCGCACGTCACCACGACGCTTGACTTCGATGCCAGCGATCAGCGGGCTATAGGTTTGGAACGTACGTTCCACGCCTTCGCCGCTGGAGATCTTGCGCACGGTGAAGCCGCTGTTCAGGCCGCGATTGCGCTTGGCAATCACCACGCCTTCGTAAGCCTGCACGCGCTTGCGGTTACCTTCCACCACGTTCACGCTCACGATGACGGTGTCACCAGGGGCGAATTCGGGGATGGTCTTGTTCAAGCGGGCGATTTCTTCCGCTTCCAGGGTCTGGATCAGGTTCATGTTGATATCCAACGATCTTGTCCGCGCCACAAATGGCTGCGTCGGGATTGACGTTCAGGTTTTGCCGAGGTGAAACCTCTCACAAAACGGCCGGCCAGAGGATCGAAAAGCCTGCCATTATAACCCGTTAGCGCGATTTGGCGAGTATCGCCTCGTCGGCTGGCTGCAATGCGCCCGCAGCGCGGGCTGCATCGATCAGGTCGGGCCGGTGACGGGCCGTGATCAGCAGCCGCTGGTCCCGCCGCCAGCGCTCGATCTGCGCATGGTGGCCCGACATCAAAGGCGCCGGAACCGCCCTGCCCGCCCACTCTTCGGGCCGCGTGTAGTGGGGGCAATCCAGCAAACCATCCAGCGCCGGGTTGAAACTGTCGAACTGGTGGCTGCCTTCATCGCTCAACACCCCTGGCTGCAAGCGGGCCACGGCATCCAGCAACGCCAGCGCCGCAATTTCGCCACCCGACAGCACAAAATCGCCCAAGCTCAACTGCACGGTGACATGCGCATCGATGAATCGCTGGTCCACCCCTTCGTAGCGACCACACAGCAAGATGGCACCAGCGCTGGCAGACCAACCCTCTACCTCCGCATGGTTGAGCTTGCGCCCAATGGGAGAAAAAAGCACCAGCGGCGCTTGCGTATCCAGTGCTTCGCCACGTTGTTCACGGATGTGGTTCAGACACCGCTCCAGGGGCTCGGCCATCATGACCATGCCTGGCCCGCCACCGAAGGGGCGGTCATCCACGCGCCGGTAATTGCCCTCAGCATGGTCGCGCGGGTTCCACAAGTGCACATCCACCTGGCCACTGGCGTAGGCACGCCGCGTGATGCCCGCCGTCAAAAACGGGGCAAACAGCTCGGGAAACAGCGTGATGACATCGAAACGCATGGCGGGGTGCGAGCTATGCGGCTTCAATAATCAGGCTGCCAGTCCACGGTGATGCGCTTTTCCGCCAGCTCCACCTTGTCCACGAAGGCAGACACAAAAGGAATCATCCGTTCCTGTGCTTTCCCGTCCTGCTCATAGGCAAGCACCAGCACGGTTTGCGGCCCGGTGGACATCAATTCACGCACCTGGCCTAGCGCAACCCCCTCGCGGTTGACCACCTGCAGGCCGATCAGATCCACCCAGTAGTACTCGTCCGTACCAGTCGATGGAAAGCTGGAACGCGGCACAAACACTCGGGCGCCCCGCAGTGCTTCTGCGGCATCGCGGTCATCCACACCTTCGGCCCAGGCAACCACGGTGTCGGAATGGTCCTTGGCCTGGCGGATGTTGAGCAACACGGTACCGGCGAACGCCTTGGCGCCTCGCTCAGAGGGTTGCAAAAACCAGCGCTTGGCAGAAAACAAGGCTTCAGGGGCGGCACTGTGCGGCACGACCTTGAACCAGCCCTTCACCCCCCAGGCGTCGGCAATGCGCGCCACTTCAATGGCATCTTCGGGCAGGTTTGCGGCTTCGAGGTGGAGGGATGTGGCCATTTTTCGTTCAGACAAAAAGAAAAGGGCGGGATCCGCCGGGAAAACCCACGGAACCCGCCCTTCTCGAGGGACTTTAAGCAGCCTTCTTGGCAGCTTGCTTGATCAGGCGGTCCACGGTAGGCGAGGACTGGGCGCCCACGCTTTGCCAGTAGGTCAGGCGGTCTTGCACGATGCGCAGACCTTCTTCGGTTTCCTTGGCGGTGGGGTTGTAGAAGCCGATACGTTCGATGAAACGGCCATCGCGGCGCACGCGCTTGTCAGCAACAACGATGTTGAAGAAAGGACGGCCCTTGGAGCCGCCGCGAGAGAGTCGAATAACGACCATGATTTATCCTTCGGGTGGTGAGCCAACGTCAAAATGCGCGGGCCACGGAAATTTCGCAACGTTTGAGACACGCGACATGACCACCCGGCCAGCGACACGTTGCAAAGCCTGCAATTATATCCACAACCCTCTTGTATGCCCATCATCCGCCCGAGCACTGACGCAGACCTGCCTGCCATTACTGCCATTTATCGCCACCACGTTCTTCACGGCACTGGCACTTTTGAGATAGACCCGCCTTCCGAAGCTGATATGGCTGCCCGCCGCGCTGACGTGCTGGGCCGCAACCTGCCCTGGCTGGTGGCCGAGAAGGACGGCGAGGTGCTGGGCTTTGCTTATGCCAACTGGTTCAAGCCCCGCCCGGCGTACCGCTTCTCGGCAGAAGATTCGATTTATGTGGCTGACGCTGCCCGGGGCATGGGCGTGGGCCGCAAGCTGCTGGCCGAGTTGGCCGTGCAAGCGGAAGCTGTGGGCGTGCGCAAGCTGCTCGCGGTGATTGGAGACTCTGCCAACGCTGGCTCCATCGGAGTGCACCGCGCGCTGGGGTTCACCGATGTGGGCGTGATGCGCTCGGTGGGCTGGAAATTTGGCGCCTGGCGCGACATCGTGCTCATGGAAAAGACCCTGGGCGCGGGGGACACCACCTCACCGGAATAATGCGCCCCCATGAAGAACAAAACCCTGGCCGCCTGGCTCGCCTTCGTGGGGGGGCCCTTGGGCCTGCACCGCTTTTATCTGCACGGCCTGACGGACATGCTGGGCTGGTTGCTGCCCATCCCCACGGCGCTGGGCCTGTATGGCATTCAGCGGGTGCAGCAGTTTGGGCAAGATGACCATTACAGCTGGTTCTTGATCCCGCTGCTGGGCTTCACCATTGCGGGCTGCGCACTGCGGGGGATTTTGTACGGTCTGCAAACCCCGGAGCGTTGGAACGCGCGCTACAACCCCACCGCCCCCGAGCAGGCGGCTGCGGGCCAAACGCGGTGGCTGACCATCGGGGCGATGGTGGTGTCGCTGCTGATGGGCACCACGGTGCTGATGGCCAGCATTGCCTTCAGCTTCCAGCGCTACTTCGAATACCAGATCGAAGAAGCCCGCAAAATCTCGCAGTAAAAACACAACGCCCTGTTTGGCTTGGCAACCAAACAGGACGCTGGCGCTTTATTGACAAGCGCAGGCAGCTATCTTTTCAGTAGCAATCAATACAACTGCAGGCTCACCCAGTAAGCAATGGCCGCAACAAAGGCGCTGGCTGGAATGGTCAAAATCCAAGCCCAGACGATGTTGCCAGCCACCCCCCAACGCACCGCGCTGGCGCGCTGCGTAGAGCCCACACCGACGATGGCCCCGGTGATGGTGTGCGTGGTGGAGACTGGGATGCCCAGCGTGGTGGCCAGGAACAAGGTCAACGCGCCACCGGTTTCGGCACAGAAGCCGCCCACGGGCTTGAGCTTGGTGATCTTCTGCCCCATGGTCTTCACGATACGCCAGCCGCCAAACATGGTGCCCAAGCCAATCGCCACGTAGCAGCTGATGATGGTCCAGGTGGGCGGAGATGTGTCTGCTGCGGTCGAATAGCCGGTGGCAATCAGCAGCAGCCAGATGATGCCGATGGTCTTTTGCGCATCATTGCCGCCGTGGCCCAGGCTGTAGGCGCCGGCAGAAACCAGTTGCAAGCGGCGGAACCACTTGTCCACCTTGCTGGGGCGGGTTCGCCGGAAAACCCAGGCCACCCCCACCATCATGAGTGAGCCAAGCAGGAAGCCCAGCAGGGGCGACACGAAGATGAACGCCACCGTCTTCAAAATGCCGGTGGACACCAAAGCACCCGCACCGGCCTTGGCAATCACCGCACCCACAATGCCGCCGATGAGGGCGTGCGAGGAGCTGCTGGGAATTCCGTAGTACCAGGTAATCACGTTCCAGGTGATGGCGCCCACCAAGGCACCGAACACCACGTGCGTATCCACCACGCCCGGCTGCACGATGCCCTTGCCCACCGTGGCAGCCACGCTGAGGTGGAACACAAAGATCGCCACAAAATTGAAAAATGCCGCAAAAAGCACCGCCTGGGCGGGCTTGAGCACACCGGTGGAGACCACCGTGGCAATCGAGTTGGCCGCATCGTGGAACCCGTTCATGAAGTCGAACAGGAGCGCCAACGCGACGAGCAGAACCACAACCCACAGGGCTGTCTGTACGGTTTCCATGTCAGTCAGTCCGGTGGATCAGGAGTTTTCGAGGACGATGCCCTCGATGCAGTTGGCCACGTCTTCACACTTGTCGGTGATGGTTTCCAGCAGCTCGTAAATGGCCTTGAGCTTGATGACCTCACGCACATCAGGCTCTTCGCGGAACAGCTTGCTCATGGCGCTGCGCATCACGCGGTCAGCATCTGATTCGAGACGGTCGATTTCTTCGCAGGTCTTGAGCGCGGCCTCAGCCACGGCGGGGTCGGCAATCTTGTCGAGCAGCTTGACAGCATCGCGCAGGCGCTCGCAGCACTTGAGGCTCAGGTCCGTGAGGCGGGTGATTTCTTCGGTCATGTGGCGCACGTCGTACAGCGCCATGGTTTCGGCCGAGTCCTGGATCAGGTCAGCCACATCGTCCATGGTGTTGATGAGCGCGTGGATCTGCTCACGGTCGATGGGCGTGATGAAGGTCTTGTGGATGGCCTTGTTCACATCGTGCGTGACACGGTCGGCAGCGCGTTCGGCGTTGTCCACGTCCTGGTTGTATTTGTCCCGCAGGTGCGGATCACCGTAGTTGGCCACCAGTTGCGAAAAAGCACGCGCGGCTTCGACGATGCGCTCCGCATGCTGGTTGAACATTTCGAAAAAATTGCCTTCGCGTGGCAACAGCTTGGCAAACAGCATGCGGGCTCCTGGTGGGAATTTAAAGATACAAAAGAACGAACGCCACAGGGTATCGTGACGGTTTTGTGACACGCCGAGTTTAACCGTGCGCGTTTGTCCGCTGGCATGGCAAACGCTCACTTAGAACCCGACCAACACCCAGCCCCGTTCACTGCCCCCGCTCAACGCCAGCCTGACGGTTCAAGCGCTGCGAAAGATGAAATACACGGCGCCCACCAGGCAAAGCCCTGCCCACAGGTAATCCAGCTTCAGCGGCTGGTCCATATAAAACACCGCGAACGGCACAAAAACGCTCAACGTGATGACTTCCTGCATGATCTTGAGCTGCCCCACGTTGAACTGCGTGTGGCCAATGCGGTTGGCCGGCACCTGCAAAAGGTATTCAAACAGCGCAATACCCCAGCTGACCAGCGCCGCCACGTACCAGGGCGAAGACGCAAGGTTCTTGAGGTGCCCGTACCAGGCGAAGGTCATGAACACGTTGCTGGCAATCAGCAGCAACACGGTTTGCAAAGAAATGGGCAAGGACTGGAGCGTTTGCATAAAGTAGTCGGGGGCAAGCGTGGATGCGATTGATTTTAGTGAAAATGGCCTCCAGCGCTTATGCAGCAAGCGCCTACAGCTATACAAAAAGTAGCATTCAGCGTTGATAGACATTGCATCAGAAGACCACCCCCTTGCCTGCCGCAGGATAGGACGGCTCTGACAGCCACATCTCCCGACCTCCCACGCCTGCCAGTCGGAGCATTTTCTACAGTGAGCTTTCGCTCAGCGCTGGAATGCTTCGTTCGCACTCCGCGCCATCGTCCCCCGCTAAGACCACCAAGGAACTGATCCATGAAGTCCGCATTTCGCCTTCTCCCCGTGGCGCTGGTTGCCACATTCGCCGTGGCTGGCGCCCAGGCTCAGAGCAGCAACTCCTACCCCAGCCAGTCCGGTGAACGCGCATCGATGCTGCCCTACACCCACAACGGCTACACAGGCATCAGCGCCGGGCGCTCGAAATATGACCTCTCCACCGGCCCTGCAGGCATGGCGTATGACAACTCCGACACGGCCTTCAAGATCTACACCGGTGGGTTCTTCCACCCCAACTGGGGCGTGGAGCTGGGTTACCTCAATGCAGGCAAGGCCCGGCGGCTGGGCGGTGACACCGAGGCCCACGGCTTCAACCTGAGCCTGGTAGGCCGCGCGCCCGTGAACGAGCAGTTCGACCTGTTCGGCAAGGTGGGCACGACCTATGGCCGCACCCGCACCTCCGGCGCCAGCGGCCTGGGCGTGCAGACGGGCAAGGAAGATGGCTTCGGCCTGTCGTACGGCGTAGGGGCGCGCTGGGCATTCACCCCGCAGTGGGCCGCCGTGATCGAATGGGAAAACCACAAACTCAAGTTTTCTGACGGCAAGCAAGACGTGAAGATGACCACGGTGGGCTTGCAATACCGCTTCTGACCCCATCACGGCTGAGCGAGCATCACAGGCGACTCCGCCAAGAAAAAAGGGACGCGGTGTTAAAGCACCGCGTCCCTTTTTTGTGTCCGCTGAAACGGCTTATTCGCCCAGGTAGGCTGCGCGCACCTTGGGGTCGTTCAGCAGTTGCTGGCCGGGGCCGGTCATGGTGATCAGGCCCGACTCCATCACGTAGCCACGGTCGGCAATCGCCAACGCACGGCTGGCGTTCTGCTCCACCAGCACGACGGTCACGCCAAGGGCGTACACATCGCGCACCACTTCAAAGATCTTGTCCACCATGATGGGCGACAGGCCCATGGAGGGCTCGTCCAGCAGCAGCACCTTGGGCTGGCTCATCAGCGCGCGGCCCATGGCCAGCATTTGCTGTTCACCGCCCGACATGGTGCCGGCCAGCTGGTCCTTGCGTTCGCGCAGGCGCGGGAAGATGGTGAACATCTTCTCGATGTCGGCCAGGATGCCCGCCTTGTCCTTGCGGATGTAGGCGCCCATCTGCAGGTTCTCGGTGATGGTCATGCGGGCGAACACGCCGCGGCCTTCCGGCACCATGACCAGGCCCTTCTTCACCAGATCCCAGGCGCCTTTGCCTTTGATGCTCTCGCCCAGGTATTCGATGTCGCCATCGTTGATGGGCAGTGTGCCGGTGATGGCCTTCATGGTGGTGGTCTTGCCCGCACCGTTGGAGCCGATCAGCGACACCAGCTCGCCTTCGCGCACTTCAAAGTCCACGCCCTTGACGGCCTGGATACCGCCGTAGGCCACCTTCAGGCCCTTGACCTGCAGCAGTACCTTGTTGGATTTCTCGGCCATTCTCAATGTCCTCCGGTGCCCAGATAGGCCTCAATCACTTTTTCGTTCTTCTGCACGGTGGCAGGGGTGCCTTCGGCAATCTGCTTGCCGTAGTCCAGCACCGTCACGCGGTCGCACAGGCCCATCACCAGCTTCACATCGTGCTCGATGAGCAAGATGGTGCGGTTGTCGTTGCGAATGCGGTCGATCAGCTCGCGCAGCTGCACCTTCTCGGTGGCGTTCATGCCGGCAGCGGGCTCGTCGAGCGCAATCAGCTGGGGGTCGGTGGCCAGTGCGCGGGCGATTTCCAGGCGGCGCTGGTCGCCATAGCTCAGGGTGCGGGCCTTGTAGTCGGCAAACCTGCCAATGCCCACGTAGTCCAGCAACTCTTGTGCACGCTTGGCAATCGCAGCCTCTTCTTCCTTGAAGCTCTTGGTGCGCAGCACGGCGCCCAGCAGGCCCGAATTGGTGCGGATGTGGCGGCCCACCATCACGTTCTCAAGCGCCGTCATTTCGGCAAACAGGCGAATGTTCTGGAAGGTGCGGGCAATGCCCGCCTTGGCCACTTCGTGCACCGCAGTGGGCTCGTAGGGCTTGCCTGCCAGCTCAAAAGTGCCGCTGTCAGGGGTGTACAAACCGGTGATCACGTTAAAAAACGTGGTCTTGCCAGCGCCGTTGGGGCCAATCAGGCCATAGACCTGACCGCGTTGAATGGTGATGCCAACATCAGAGAGGGCTTGCAGGCCGCCGAAGCGCTTGGAGATACCTGCAACCTTGAGCACCACATCGTTGGTTTTTTCTGCCATGTTCTAACTTTCTGCGATGGGTTCAAGTCTTTTGGGTCAGGCTCTTGCCGTGCTCTGGCGCAGGCCACAGGCCACGGGGACGCAGCAGCATGATGACGATCATGGCCAGAGCGATCAGCAGCTGGCGCAGGATGGCGGAGTCCAGACGGCCGTCGGTCATGGCCTGCAGAGGGCCTGCCACATAGCGCAGCACTTCAGGCAGCGCGGCCAGCAAAACGGCACCCAGAATCACGCCGGGGATGTGACCAATACCGCCGAGCACCACCATCGCGATGATCATCACGGACTCCATCAGGCTGAACGACTCAGGCGAGACGAAGCCCTGGAAGGCGCCGAACATCGCACCCGACACACCACCGAACGAGGCGCCCATGCCGAAAGCCAGCAACTTCATGTTGCGGGTGTTGATGCCCATGGCCTTGGCGGCGATTTCGTCTTCGCGGATGGCCATCCAGGCGCGGCCGATGCGCGAGTCCTGCAGGCGGTAGCAGATCACCACGGTGAAGATCACCAAGATGAGGAACAGGTAGTAGTACAGCGTGACGGAGTTGATGTCATAGCCGAACAGTTCCAGGCGCTTGCCCAGGTCCAGACCGAAGATCTTGACCGAGTCGATCTGGCCGATGCCCTTGGGGCCGTTGGTCAGGTTGACGGGGTGGTCCAGGTTGTTCAGGAAGATGCGGATGATTTCGCCAAAGCCCAAGGTCACGATGGCCAGGTAGTCACCGCGCAGCTTCAGGGTTGGCGCGCCCAGCAAGGCCCCGAAAAAGGCCGCTAGCACCGCCGCCAGCGGAATCACCAGCCACAGCGAGGTGTGCAGGCCGTTCGGGAACATGGCGGCAAAGGCCGCAAAGTTGTCAGCCAGGTGCGGCGAAGCCATCAGGCCAAACAGGTAGGCGCCCACGGCGTAGAACGCCACGTAGCCCAGGTCGAGCAGGCCAGCGTAGCCCACCACGATGTTCAGGCCCAGAGCCAGCATCACGTACAGCAAGGCCAGGTCGGCAATACGCACCCAGGCGTTGCCAAAGTACTGCAGGACCAGCGGGAGGATCAGGAGCGCAATGCCGCCCAGGACCCAATTGATTTTGGTGTTCTTCATGGTGTGAGGCTCCTCAGGCGCGATCGGCCACACGCTCACCCAGCAGGCCCGAGGGGCGCAGCGTCAGGATGATGATGAGCACGATGAACGCAAAGATGTCGGTGTAGTGGCTGCCCAGCAAACCGCCCGTGAGCGTGCCGATGTAGCCCGAGCCAATGGCTTCGATGAGGCCCAGCAAGATGCCGCCCACCACCGCACCGGCCAGGTTGCCGATGCCGCCAAACACGGCTGCCGTGAAGGCCTTGAGACCGGGCAGGAAGCCCATGGTGTGCTGCGCCGTGCCGTAGTTGGAGGCGTACATCATGCCGGCGATGGCGGCCAGGATGGCGCCGATGATGAAGGTGGCAGAGATCACCATGTCGGGCTTGACGCCCATGAGCGAGGCCACGCGGGGGTTTTCCGCCGTGGCGCGCATGGCGCGGCCCAGGTTGGTGTGGTTCACCAGATAGACCAGCGAAGCCAGTGCGATGGCCGTCACGCCCAGAATCAGGATCTGCGTGGGGGTGATGAAGGCGCCGCCCACCTGGAAAGGCGTGCTGGGCAACATCGTGGGATAAGGCTTGTAGTTGGGCTTCCAGATGATCATGGCCAGCGTCTGCAGCAAGATCGACATGCCGATGGCGGTGATCAGGGGAGCCAGGCGCGGGCTGTTGCGCAGCGGCCGGTATGCCACTTTTTCAATGACAAAGTTCAGGCTGGCGGCCACGATACAGGCGATGAGCGTGGCCAGAAGCAGGATGACCCAGCCTGGCGCGCCGGGCATGGCCCCTTGCATCAAGCCAATACAGCTCCAGCTTGTGAGTGCACCGATCATGAGCACTTCGCCGTGGGCGAAATTGATCAGTTGAATAATGCCGTACACCATCGTGTAGCCCAAGGCTATCAAGGCGTACATGCTGCCCAATACCAGACCGTTGATGATCTGCTGCAGCAAAATGTCCATAAGAAAAGTCCTTCGTTTGTGACGTACCCATCGTGCAGACACCGGAATCGGTGCAGCCTTTTGGGCCCGACTGCCATCTAGCAAAAAACCCGCCAGAAATGCAGCTGTGCGGGTTTGTGGTCGCGATTGTAGCGAGTACTCGTTCGGCTCCACGCCAGCAGTGGCGGGGTTTTCCCGCGGATTTGCGCTTCATCAGCCGCAAAAGCAATCCATAAGGAATTTTGATGCACCACCCGCAACCGATGTGTGAACTTATTACCCAACTCATGCACAATCGGCATAAGGGGTCGCACAGGCTCTCGAAAAGGGATTATTCACCGCTCGGCGGGTGCGAAAGGTCTGCAGCGGCGTTGCGCTCGCGCAGGTCGCGCAGCTTCTGGGCGATCTTGATTTCCAGACCACGCTCCACCGGCTCGTAAAAGCCGGGGTCGGCCATGCCGTCGGGCAGATAGCGCTCGCCCGCCGCAAAGCCGCCCTCTTCGTCGTGCGCGTAGCGGTAGCCCTTGCCGTAGTCGAGCTGCTTCATCAGCTGCGTAGGGGCGTTGCGCAAATGCAAGGGCACGGGCCGGGTGCCGTCCTGCTTCACCCAGGCCTTGGCAGCGTTGTACGCCTTGTAAACCGCGTTGGACTTGGGGGCCACCGCCAGATACACCACGCATTCAGCCAGGGCCAGTTCGCCCTCGGGCGAACCCAGGCGTTCGTACACCTCGGCGGCATCCAGCGCCAAGCGCAGGGCGCGCGGGTCGGCCAGGCCGATATCTTCACTGGCCATGCGCACCAGACGGCGAGCCATGTAGCGCGGGTCGGCACCGCCGTCGAGCATGCGCACCAGCCAGTACAGCGCCGCATCGGGATCAGAGCCGCGCACCGATTTGTGCAGCGCGCTGATGGTGTCGTAGAACTGCTCGCCGCCCTTGTCGTAGCGGCGCATACGCTCGCCCAGCACTTTCAGCAGCCAGGCGTCGGTGATCTCTTCCAGCTTTTCCTGGGTGGCCGCCATGGCCAGGGTTTCGAGCGTGTTGAGCAGCTTGCGGGCGTCGCCATCGGCATAGGCCACCAGGCGATCGATTGCTATGCTTTCCATAGCTGGTACCGCTTGATGGGATTGCGCCAGGGCCACAATTTGCTTCAAATCGTCGGCGGACAGCGGTTGCAGCACGTACACGGCCGCACGCGACAGCAGGGCCGAATTCACCTCGAACGATGGGTTCTCGGTGGTGGCCCCAATGAAGGTGAACAGCCCGCTTTCGACATGCGGCAAAAACGCATCTTGCTGGCTCTTGTTGAAGCGGTGCACCTCGTCCACAAACACCAGGGTGCGCTGCTGCATGAGCCCATCACGCGCCGCCTGGGCGCGCTCCACCGCATCGCGAATGTCCTTCACGCCGCCCAGCACCGCGCTGATGCTGATGAACTGCGCATCAAACGCGTCGGCCATCAGCCGGGCAATGGTGGTTTTGCCCACGCCCGGCGGGCCCCACAGGATGCAGCTGTGCGGGCGGCCCGACTCGAACGCCAGCCGCAGCGGCATGCCCGGCCCCAGCACATGCTGCTGGCCCACCACCTCGGCCAGTGTGCGCGGGCGCAAGACTTCTGCCAGGGGCTGGTGCAAGCCCAAGGGGGAAGCGACGGGGTCAGTGGGTTTTCGGGTCATAAAGTGAAGTGCACACGGGCCGGGGCGGCTATTGCACCACAGGCCATGCGCACTTGAAGCAAAAACAGCAGGTAGCGCTTTATCTACAAGCGCAGGCAGCTATTGAAATCATAGCATTCACCACTCCCCTCACCACGCCCACGGCCGGGGCTGCCAGTCCACCGGCTTTATTGCTTGACGATGTCTGCACCGGCCGGTGGCTTGAACTGGAAGGTGCTGGCGGGCAGCGCCGGGTTGACCTGCATGCCCTTGAAACGAATCGCCGAGCGCTGGCCGAAGCTGTCCACAATGTCCAGCGCCGCCAGTTGTTCACCCGCAAATCCCACGCGCACGCTTTGCAACTGACCATCTTTGGCCTTGGGGGTGGCCTGCACCCACTGCAGTCCATCCTGGTCAGGCGCTGCGGCCAGTGTGAAATCAGCCCGCAGGGCCGACAGGTCTGCCGCCGAGGCAATCAGCGAAGCAGGCGTGGAGCCCAGTGCCTGCGCCTGCGAACGCTGGGTGACCTGGTTCAAGTCCACATCCAGCAGCCACAGGGTTTGCCCATCGGCCACGATGGTTTGCTCAAACGGCTTTTGGTAGACGAACTTGAAGCGCCCTGGGCGCTGAAATTCAAAGGTGCCGCTGGATGTCTTGCTGCGTGCGGCTTGTCCGTCTTTGGGCGGAGAGGTCACCACCTGCGTGAAATCGGCCCGCCCGGTCTGCGTGCCTTTCATGAAGTTTTCAAGGCTTTTTAGCCCATCAGCGCTTGCCAGGCTTGCGCTGGCAGCTATCAAAATTGCAGTGAAAATCTTTTTCAACAAAAACTCCTAGAACGCGATGCTCGCCCCCCTGCTGGCCCACAGACCCTCGCGGGCCGGGGCTGCCACGGGCTACGGGCTGGGTGCAGATCAGCCCTCGCGCGCAGGCACCAGCACTTCGCGCTGGCCGCTGGCCGTGAGGGCGCTGACCAAGCCGGCTTTTTCCATGTCTTCCAGCAGGCGGGCCGAGCGGTTGTAGCCAATGCGCAGCTTGCGCTGCACATAAGAGATGCTGGCCTTGCGGTCTTTCAGCACCACCTCGACGGCTTGGTCGTACATGGGGTCCTTCTCGCCACCTTCACCCCCCTCTGCCGACAAATCGCCGTCGCCCTCTACAGTGCCACCTTCCAGCACCCCTTCGATGTAGTCCGGCTCCCCTTGTTCCTTGAGGTAACTGACGACACGGTGTACTTCCTCGTCTGACACGAAGGCGCCATGCACCCGAATGGGCAGGCCCGTGCCGCTGGCCATGTAGAGCATGTCGCCCATGCCCAGCAGCGCTTCGGCGCCCATCTGGTCAAGAATGGTGCGGCTGTCGATCTTGCTGCTCACCTGGAAGGCGATGCGGGTGGGAATGTTGGCCTTGATCAGGCCGGTGATCACGTCCACGCTGGGGCGCTGGGTGGCCAGAATCAGGTGAATGCCGGCCGCGCGGGCTTTTTGCGCCAAGCGTGCAATCAGCTCTTCGATCTTCTTGCCCACCACCATCATCAGGTCGGCCAGCTCGTCGATGACCACCACGATGTGCGGCAGGCGCTGTAGCGGCTCGGGCTCTTCAGGCGTCAGGCTGAAGGGGTTGTAGATGAACTCTTCCTTGGCCTTGGCTTCGTCGATCTTGGTGTTGTAGCCCGCCAGGTTGCGCACGCCGAGCTTGCTCATCAGCTTGTAACGGCGCTCCATCTCGGCCACGCACCAGTTCAGGCCGTGGGCGGCCTGCTTCATATCTGTCACTACCGGGGCCAGCAGGTGCGGAATGCCCTCGTAGACCGACATTTCCAGCATCTTGGGGTCGATCATCAACAGGCGCACATCGCGCGCCTCCGCCTTGTAGAGCAGCGAGAGAATCATGGCGTTGATCCCCACCGACTTGCCCGAGCCCAGCACGTGCGGCATCTTGGCGAGATCTGCCACCACCGGGTTGCCCACGATGTCCTTGCCCAGGCCCATGGTGAGCATGCTCTTGGCGTCGTGGTAAATCTGTGAGCCCAGGATTTCGGACAGGCGAATCGACTGGCGCTTGGCATTGGGCAATTCCAGCGCCATATAGTTTTTGCCGGGAATGGTCTCCACAACGCGGATGGACACGAGGCTGAGCGAGCGCGCCAGGTCTTTGGCGAGGCCCACGATCTGCGAGCCCTTCACGCCCGTGGCGGGCTCGATCTCATAGCGTGTGATCACCGGACCGGGCATGGCCGCCACCACGCGCACTTCCACGCCAAAGTCTTTGAGCTTTTTCTCGATGAGGCGGCTGGTCATCTCCAGCGTGTCGGAAGAAACGGTTTCCTGCTTCTGTTGCGGCCCGTCCAGCAGGTCCACCATGGGCAGCTTGCTGTCAGGCATGTCGGTGAACAAGGGCTTTTGCCGCTCTTTCACCACCCGTGCGCTCTGGGGGGTATCCACCAGCACAGGCTCGATGATCTGCACGGGCTCGGGGTGGTGCTCTTCGCTCTCGGTGCGCTCTTCGCGCACCACCACCGCACGTTCGCGCGCGGCCTTGCGGCCCACGGCCACGTCCTTGGCCACTTCGCGCTGCGCCAGGCGCGACTGCACCAGCGCATCAATGCGCCCACCAAGCCACTCGGCCACATGCCCCCACGAGAAGCAAAACACCATGGAAGCGCCCACCACTAGCAGCACAATGCTCACCAGGCCCGAACCGGTGAAGCCCAGCCACTTCATGGCACTCAAGCCCACCGTGTAGCCCAGTACTCCGCCACCGTGGCCGCCTGGCAGGTACGACTCGAACCGGTACAGGCGCGACCATTCCAGTGCGGCACTGGCACAGACGAGCAAAATCAGCCCCACCCAAAACACCAAACGGCGCATGGCGGGCGATGGAGCGCCTTCGGGCACTTCACCACCGCGCATCCACCGCGCCAACGACGCAAACCAGGCGCACACGGCTGCGGCCACGCACCACCACACCGAAAAACCCAGCGCAAAGTAGCTGCCATCAGCCAGCCACGCCCCCAGGCGCCCCGCCCAGTTGGCCACCATGCGCGACGAGCCCACGCCCGATGAGGACCAGGATGGGTCTTGCGCCGAATAGCTGACCAAGGCCAGCAACCAGAAAATCAGGGCCAGCAGGCCCACCAGCAAACTGACCTCATGTCCGAACCGGGCCGCGCCGGTGCGGGGGGGCGACTTGGCCGCCGCAGAAGCATTCAAAGTATTGAGGGAATAAGTCATAACGTGCCGGGCAAGCTTACCCCATGGACAAGGACAGACCGCGCCCGCAGCGGTACGGACATGGCCTTCAATTGAGGGAGTTCAGGCGCTCTTTGAGCAGGGTCACGCCATTGGGCAGGGTCTGGATAAAGGCACGCTCTTCCAGGTCTTTCATCACGCGGCTGACCATCTCGCGCGAGGCGCCCACCATCTTGGCCAGATCCTGGCGCGAGATTTTCTCGCGAATGACCCACTGGCCCTGAGCATCCTGCACCGCAAACTCCAGCAGGGCATGGGCCACGCGTCCATACACATCCAGTAACGCCAGTGACTCAATTTTGCGATCGGCATGGCGCAGGCGCTTGACCAGACCGCGCATCACCACCAGCGACATGGAGGCGTTTTCCGCCAGGCAGCGGGCAAAGTCCGCCCGGCCGAGCAGCAGCACATCGGTCTGCACCTCGGCCCGCACCGTGGCCGAATGCGGCTCGTTGTCGATGATGCTCATCTCGCCGATGTAGTCGCCCGGCCCCAGCGTGGCCAGAATCACCTCGCGGCCCCGGCTGTCGGCCGATACCACGCGCGCCCTGCCTGTCAGCAAAATGGCCAGGGCATTGGACTTTTGCCCTTGTTCGACCAGCACCTCACCGCGCTTGTAGCGTTGCTTGGTCACCGCCCCGCTGATCACTTCCGCCTGCGTCACCGTGAGCAGCGAGAACAATGGCACCCTGCGCAGCAGGTCCAGGTTGGACAACATGGTCGACATGGAAAAGACTTCTCCTCAACAGCAAAACGAACCCATCCCGACCACCCCGGTTTTGATGGGTTCTTACAATCACCACGATTGAAAACGGCCTGTTCCTGTGTGCCGCCCCTCGGCGGATACTTGGTGGGCTCTCTTTTTATTTTCCAACAGCGCCCAGCCTCCCTGGCAGGCGCGCACAACACAGGCTTGTACCATGTCTATCACCCAACACGCGAAAGTTCTGATCCTCGGCTCTGGCCCTGCCGGCTACACCGCCGCCGTTTACGCTGCGCGTGCCAACCTGAACCCCGTGCTGATCACCGGCATGGCGCAGGGCGGGCAGCTGATGACCACCACCGAAGTGGACAACTGGCCCGCTGACGTGCACGGCGTGCAAGGCCCGGACCTGATGCAGCGCTTTCTGGAGCACGCCGAGCGCTTCAAGACCCAGATCATCTTCGACCACATCAACAAGGTCGATTTCAGCAAGCGCCCCTTCACCCTCACAGGCGACAGCGGTACCTACACCTGCGACTCCCTCATCATCGCCACCGGCGCATCGGCCAAGTATCTGGGCCTGCCCTCGGAAGAAGCTTTCATGGGTCGCGGCGTGTCGGGCTGCGCCACCTGCGATGGTTTCTTCTACCGCGACCAGGACGTGTGCGTGGTGGGTGGCGGCAACACTGCCGTGGAAGAGGCGCTCTACCTCTCGAACATCGCCCGCAAGGTCACGCTGGTGCACCGCCGGGACAAGTTCAAGGCTGAGCCCATCCTGGTGGACAAGCTGAACGAAAAAGTGGCCGCTGGCAAGATTGAGCTGAAGGTGTTCCACACCCTGGATGAAGTGCTGGGCGACGACACCGGCGTGACGGGCATTCGCATCAAGAGCACGCAAGACGGCAGCACCCAGGACATTGAGCTCAAGGGCTGCTTCATTGCCATTGGCCATGCGCCCAACACTGAAATCTTCCAGGGCCAGCTGGAGATGGACAACGGCTACATCGTCACGCAGGGCGGGCTCAAGGGCTTTGCCACCCAGACCAGCGTGCCCGGCGTGTTTGCCGCAGGCGACGTGCAAGACCACGTGTACCGCCAAGCCATCACCAGCGCGGGCACGGGCTGTATGGCCGCACTCGATGCGCAGCGCTTCCTGGAACAAGAGGCTTGATCGAAAAGCAGGCCGCAGGCTATAATCTGCGGCTTTGCTGAATCCTGCCCGCCGTCCTGGCGGAACTTCAGGTTCAACAATCGGGTTACCGCCACCCTTTCTGGCGAGGTGAGACCGCTAGCGAGCCCTGCGCACTTTGCCAGGGCGCCCGCAAATGGTCGTTATAAAAGTATCGGAGTGTCCTGATGGCACGCGTCTGCGACGTAACGGGCAAGAAGCCCATGACTGGGAACAACGTTTCCCACGCCAACAACAAAACCAAGCGCCGGTTCCTGCCGAACCTGCAATACCGCCGTTTCTGGGTTGAGAGCGAAAACCGCTGGGTGCGCCTGCGTGTTTCGAGCGCTGCCCTGCGTTTGATCGACAAGAACGGTATCGACTCGGTGCTCGCAGACCTGCGTGCCCGTGGCCAGGCTTAAGGAGTAGCACCATGGCAAGCAAAGGCGGACGCGACAAGATCAAGCTGGAATCCACTGCGGGTACCGGCCACTTCTACACCACGACCAAGAACAAGAAGACCATGCCCGAGAAGATGCTGATCATGAAATTTGATCCAAAAGCTCGCAAGCATGTGGAATACAAGGAAATGAAGCTGAAGTAATTCAGCCCTCTTCCCCAAAAACCGCCCGGCAGCAATGCCCGGCGGTTTTTTTATGTCTGCGCTATTTGCATCTGACTTGCTGGCGGCCAATGAGGGCAATTACCTCAAGACAACGCTTCTGGAAATCCTGAGTACCGGACTGCCATGCCAATACGGCAGCCCATGTACTTCACCGCAGCAGTCTTTAGCGCCAGCAGAGGCCCCTAGGCAACCGAGCCTTTACGGAGCGCCGGCTAGATCAGGCCTGCACGGAGCGCAAGCGCAAAGAGAACTCGCGCAGCGCGGCAATGCCGCTTTCTTCAGCGCGGCGACACCAGGCCTGCAAATCTACAGTGAGCTGCTCGCGCGAGTGAGAGGTGTTAAGCCACAACTGGCGCAGTTCTTCGCGCATGGTGACCATGGTGTCCAGCGCAGGGTACGCGGCACGCACCTGGGCCAGTTGGGGCAAGGCCTGCGCAGGCACTTTCTCGGCGTCGCGGTGCAGCCAGCGCTTGGCGGCCTTGAGCACGGACACATCGCCATGGCGCGCCTTCAAGGCAGCGATTTCATCCTTGCACGCCTGGCGCACACCCCGGGCATAGCCCGCCATCACCTCGTAGCGGTTGGCGATCAAGGCTTCCAGCGTTTTCTCATCAGCCACAGGCTTGGGGGCACCCAACTGCAGCTTGGGCGGCACCTTCTTCACCGTGGCCCAGCCCACCTTTTGCATCAGGCTGATGTACAGCCAGCCGATGTCGAATTCAAACGGCTTGACCGAGAACTTGGCCGCCGTGGGGTAGGTGTGGTGGTTGTTGTGCAACTCTTCCCCGCCAATCAGGATGCCCCAGGGCGAGAGATTGGTGCTGGCGTCTTGCGCCTCGAAGTTGCGGTAGCCCCAGTAGTGGCCCACGCCGTTGACCACCCCGGCCGCCCAGAACGGAATCCAGGCCATCTGCACCGCCCACACGGCAGCGCCTGCAGCGCCGAACAAGGCCAGATTCAAAATCAGCATCAGGCCCACGCCCTGCCAGCCAAAGCGGCTGTACACGTTGCGCTCCACCCAGTCATTGGGGGTGCCATGGCCAAATTTCTGGAGGGTTTCGGGGTTTTTGGCCTCAGCGCGGTACAGCTCGGCGCCGCGCCACATTACGGTATCCAGCCCACGCGTTTGCGGGCTGTGTGGGTCGTCCGGCGTTTCGCACTTGGCGTGGTGCTTGCGGTGAATGGCCACCCATTCCTTGGTCTGCATGCCCGTGCCCACCCACAGCCAGAAACGGAAGAAATGCGAGGGGATGGCGTGCAACTCCAGCGCCCGGTGGGCCTGTGCGCGGTGCAAGAAGATCGTCACCGCCGCGATGGTGATGTGCGTCGTAACCAGCGTGTACAGCACGATCTGCCACCAGGTCAGGTTCCACAGGCCATGGCCCAGCCAATCAATGATGGCGTCCAACACCGCCCAATCAGGTAACAACATATTCACACTGCCTCTTCCACACACAAAACAGCCCACGCGGGGCACTCGACACAAATTCTAGGACGGCATTCCATTTTTGGGGATCGGGGTTCCCCGCGAATGGACGCCGCCAGGGGCAACACAGTTGCCCGGGGATCAACCCTTGCGCGTCCACACGGCGGCGAAGAAGCCGTCCGTCTGGTGGCGGTGGGGCCACATGCGCAAATAGGCTGTGCCAGTCTCGCCACCGCTGCACAGGCTGGCGGCCTGCTCCACTTTCAGCTGGCCCAGAACTTCACCCGCATCCAGCGGCACGAAATCCGGGTGGGCTGCGGTAAATGCTTCGGCAATGGCCTCGTTCTCCTGCGGCAAGATGCTGCAGGTGGCATAGACCAGACGCCCGCCCGGTTTGAGCAAGCGGGCGGCGCTGTCCAGAATGGCGGCCTGTTTGACCACCAGCTCTTGCACCGCCTTGGCAGACTGGCGCCATTTGAGGTCAGGGTTGCGGCGCAGCGTGCCCAGGCCCGAGCAAGGGGCGTCCACCAGCACGCGGTCGATCTTGCCGGCCAGGCGCTTGATGCGCTCGTCGCGCTCGTGGGCAATGGCGGCGGGGTGGATGTTCGACAGGCCGCTGCGGGCCATGCGGGGCTTGAGGGCATCGAGCCGGTGGGCCGACACATCAAACGCGTAAAGGCGGCCCGTGCTGCGCATGGTGGCGCCAATCGCCAGGGTCTTGCCACCAGCACCGGCACAAAAGTCCACCACCATTTCGCCGCGCTTGGCGTCCAGCAGCAATGCCAGCAGTTGCGAGCCTTCGTCCTGCACCTCGATGGCGCCACGGGTGAAGGCGTCGAGCTTGGTCAGTGCGGGCTTGCCCTCAATGCGAAGGCCCCACGGGGAATATGGCGTCGCTACTGATTTGATAGCTGCCTGCGCAAGCTCCTTCTGCACATCAGCCCGTTTTTCCTTCAAAACGTTGACGCGCAGGTCCAGCGGCGCGTTCTGCGCCATGCTTTCAGCCAGCGGCCAGAACTCATCGCCCAGCTGGTCCTTGAGGGGCTGTACCAGCCACTCGGGCAGGTTGTGGCGGTGGCGCTCCATCAGGTCGGCGGGGTTGATGGCGTCGCACTGGTCAAGCCAGTTCTTTTCCTGCTCGGTCAGCGCACTCTTCAAAAAGTCACGCGGGCCATGAAAGCCCAGGATAGCCAGGCGCCGCTCCTTGGAGCCAGAACCCGAGGGCGCGAGGTGGTCAAACAAGAGCTTTTTGCGCAGCACGGTGTACACCGTTTCTGCCAGGGTGGCGCGCTCGCGCGGGCCCAGGCCGCGGTTGTCGCGAAAAAAGCGGGACACCACGGCGTCGGCCGGGTGTTCAAACGTGAGGGTCAGCCGCACCAGCTCGGCACAGGCGTCAAGAAGAACTTTGGGATGCATCCCCCGATTGTCCCACTATGGCCCCAGGCCGACCTGCGCCGGGCCCACCCTACCCCGCCAGAGCCCCTGGCCTTTGCCAAAAGCAGGGGCCCTTCAACGCGAAAACACCGGCTCGAACGCCGAGCGCCGAATCTCCTGCAGCGTGGGCGATTCACCCGCCCACAGCGCCAGCACCGGGCCGGGCAGCCCGAGCGTGCGCTCCAGCGAGCGGCACAGCTCATAACGGTCTTCATCGTCCATGCCGGGCAGCTCCACAAACAACAGGTAGGCACGGCGCTGAGGGTGCTCGCGCAGGTTCTTGCGCACCAGCCAGGCACGTGCGATGGGGGTGCAGCGGGCCAGCTCGGCCTGAAACTCCCCCAGCTCGAACTCGCTCAGGTCGTGGCGTGCGATGTGGCTGAAGTAGGCCGGGTGGCTCAACTCTTCCCAGGCGCGCTCCTCCGATTCCTGGGCGCGCTCCAGCCGCTTGCGCCATTGCTTGAAGGCGGCTGCGTCGTGGTCATAGCCCATCCGGGGGGTTTCCAGTTCGGCCAGCGCCGTGCGGGCGGCCCACCAGCGGTCGTTGCTGCCCACGTCCCACAAACGGTGCAGGCAGGCCAGCTTGGCTTCGCGGTCGCCCTCTGGCAGCGCCTGCACCAGGCCCCGCAAGGCACCTGGGTGTTCGGAACTGCGTTCCAGCGCCAGTTCGTACAGCGGGCGCACGTCGGCGCGTGGATCCAGGTGTTTGCGCAAGCGGGCCAGCTCCACCAAGTCGGCAGCGCTGGCCTGGGCCATGCCAGCCTGCAGGGCCTCGGCACGGGCACACACGCGCTGCAGCCAGGCGTGGTGCAGCTTCCATTCGGTGGCGTTGTCGGCACACCATTGCCGGTCAAAGCGGGCGATCCAGGCTTTGTATTCAGGCCCCAGCAGGGCCAGGGCGCTGCCGCGCGACCATTCCGGAAGCGTGCCTGCGGCATCCAGCGCTTCCAGCCGGTCACGCAGGCCAGGGTGGGTGTCGTCCAGGTTGCTGATGCGTTTGAGCGCCTGGCGCAAGGCATCGTTGGCAAATGCGGCTTCGGGGGCGCGGGCCAGCAGGCGCCGCAAGCCACGGAAAGGCCCCACGGGCAACGCCTGGCTGGCTGCCATGCACCAATGGTCACGCCAGAACTCGGTTTGCAGCCAGCGCCCGCGAATCTCCACCTCGATCAATGCCGCAGCCATGACTTCGCGGCCCGCGAGGCGACCGGCAATGTGGTCGGCCTCGTATTCATCCTGCCGCGCCATCGCAAAGGTTTTGGCGGCAAAGCGTGGAAAGTACCAGCGCAGAAACGCCTGCGTCGCAACCCCAGCCACGCCGGTATCGTCACCCAGGTTCTTGTTCAACTGCATCCAGGACCAGCGGGTGCGGTAGATCCAGGCGCCAAAGCGGCCATGGTCGCCGCGCAGGTGGCCGTATTCATGAGCCAGCACCGACAAAAATCGACCACGGTCCAGCGCCATCAGCAGTGGCAGGCCAATCACCAGGTAATTGGTGCCGCCACCGAACAGTCCATAGCGCGGAATCTGCTGGATGCTGGCGTTGAACTCATCGCTGAGCAGCACATGGTGAATCGCCGGGCCTTTCACCTTGCGGCGGATGCGCTCCAGCGCCTGGAACAGTTCCGGGGCGTCTTCGGCGGTGATCTCTTCGCCCTCAGGCGGCGCAATGCGCACCCACAACGCCCGCAGGCTGACCCATAGCAGGCTACCCGCTGCCAGCAGCAACACCAAGCCGAAACGAAAACGCCCTTGCAGCAACTGCGGCAACGCCCAGGCCACCAACGCCAGTGCGACGACGGCGCAGCCCACCACCCAGGCGTAGCCCAGGGCGGCAAAAGCGGCTACGCTGCGCCGGTACGCACTGCTGTTTTCGGCGCTGTCTTGCTCGCTGGTGCGCACCAGATGCACAAAATCTGCCCATTCCATGGCCTAACCCCTCCCTTTTTTTATTTTTTTAGCGGTACCGCCGTGGTCGGCGGCCGCAGCACAACCTTCCATCCTAACCATGAACGAAACCCTTCCTCCCTTGCCCCCCACACCCCCGGGCTTGTACCGGCACTACAAAGGCAACCTGTACGAGGTGGTGGGCACCGCCCGGCACAGCGAAACGCTGGAGCCCATGACCGTGTACCGCGCCCTGTACGGTGAACACGGCTTGTGGGTGCGCCCGGCCGCCATGTTTGCCGAGCAGGTCACCATCGACGGGGTGCTGCGCCCGCGCTTCGAAAAGTGCGCAGATTCCATCCCCGCCAGCCCATCCAACATCTGATTTGCTATATTTTTAATAGCTAGCAGCGCTTTCTGGTAAAGCGCCAGAGCCCATTTTTCGGCTCTTCTAGCGAATGCTAGTGATGCACTCGATAAATGTCGTACGTCGAAATCGTCGTTTACAGACGTGCGGCGATTTCCATCACTACTATTCGCTAGAAGAGCCCATTTTTCTCCAAAGCACACGATCCGCAGCACAAAGGCTGCCTACCGGAACGGCTTGGCCCGTCCTACAACCCTGCTGCACCCTCCACGCTAATTTGAAACCGTCCGCTTGGCCAAGCTGCCGGGCCTGGGTGCCCCTACGGTCCCGCCCCACACCGCAGCGGCCAGGCTTGTTTCATTCCCCACGCTGGAGGTAGTGATGGCTTATTTGCTTCAAGGGCTGTTTGGAGAACGTTCCCTCACCAAGGTCGCTGGCCTTTATCCACAAAAAGGCCAGGCCGAATCATCGATGGCTGCTGTGATGCGGCTGGGCGGCATCCAGCCGGGCCAGGTGCGGCTGCTGGGCCCGCACGATGCGAAGGCACCGCACCATGAAATTTTTTCGTACGCGATGGAACCTGAGCCCCAGGGCATCGCCCGCACGTTTTATCAAGCGCATCTGGTGGGTGGCATGGCGGGGGCTGTTGCAGGGCTGGCCCTGTATGCGTGGTTTTGGCGCGCGGGGCACCCCATGATTGCCAGCAGCCCGCTGCTGGCCTTGATCGCACTGGTGGGCTTTGGCACCACGTTTGGTTTGCTGGCAGGCGGGCTGCTGTCGATGCGGCCGGACCACATTCGCCTGATCACCCGCGTGCGGTCTGCGCTGCGCCAAGACCACTGGGCGATGGTGGCCCACCCCACCACGCCAGAGCAAGCGGCCCAGGTCAAGGCCGTGCTGCATGGCAGCGCCGCCGAGGTGGTGTCCACCCTGTAAGAACCTGCTGAACTGCGGGTGCCATTCAGCATCAGGCTTGATTACAAAGCCCGCACCAAGTTGCGCACCGCGCGGGGGTAAATGATGTGCTCCTGCGTCAGCACGCGCGCCGCCAGGGTTTGGGCGGTGTCATCCGGCAACACGGGAACCACGGCCTGGGCCAGGATGGGACCCACGTCCAGCTCGGCCGTCACCTGGTGCACCGTCACGCCTGCAAACTTGCAGCCAGCGTCGATGGCGCGCTGGTGCGTATGAAGACCGGTGAAAGCGGGCAGCAACGAAGGGTGGATGTTGATGAGCCGCCCGGCGTAGTGCTCCACAAAACCGGGCGTCAGGATGCGCATGAACCCGGCCAGCACCACCAGGGCAGGCTGGTACTGGTCAATCGCCTGGGCCAGTGCCGCATCAAAAGCCTCGCGGCTCTCAAACGCCTTGTGGTCTAGCACGGCGGTGGCAATACCGTGCTCGCGGGCAAACACAAGGCCTTTGGCATCGGCCTTGTTGCTCACCACGGCAGCAATGCGCACACCGTACGCGCGCGCCCACTGTTCCTGTTGCGCGGTTTTGACGATGGCTGCCATGTTGGAGCCGCCGCCGGAGATCAAAATCACGATGTTCTTCATTTGCCCGTGATTATCCCAGCCATGTCCACCCCCTTCAGCCCCGCCACCCGCCCCCTCACCCCCAACGAAGCCCGCGTGCTGGCGACGTTGATGGAAAAAGCCCGCACGGTGCCCGACAGCTACCCCATGTCGCTCAATGGTCTGGTCACCGGTTGCAACCAGAAAACCAGCCGCGACCCGGTGATGCAACTGACGGATGCCGAAGCGCAAGAGGCGCTGGATTCGCTGAAGCTGCTGACCCTGGTGTTTGAGAGCAGCGGCAACCGCACCACACGGTGGGAACACAACTTTCAGCGCGGCGTGGGCGTGCCCGACCAGTCCGCCGCGCTGCTGGGCCTGCTGATGCTGCGCGGGCCGCAAACGGCGGGTGAGCTGCGCATCAATGCCGAGCGCTGGCACCGGTTTGCCGACATCTCGTCGGTGGAAGCATTTTTGGACGAATTGCAAAACCGCAGCGCAGAAAAAGGCGGCCCGCTGGTCGTGCTGCTGCCCCGCGCGCCCGGCGCCCGCGAGCCGCGCTGGGCCCACCTGCTGTGCGGGCCGGTAGACACCAGCCAGCAGGCCTACGGCGGCCACCCGGCCCCCTCACTGGACACCCCTGCCCCCGCCCTGCAAGCCCGCGTACAAGCGCTGGAGGCCGAAGTGGCAAGCCTGCAAGCCACGGTGCGCCGCCTGTGCGACGAGCTGGGCCTGGTGCCTGGGTTGACGAGCATGTCACCACCCGGACAGGACTGAAACGAACGACCGTGCTACAAACACAAAATCAATAGGAGACAAGCTGCATGGATCTCGCATTCACCCCCGAAGAGCAGGCCTTCCGCGAGGAAGTCCGCACCTGGGTTCAAGCCAATCTGCCCAAAGAAATCTCCCACAAGGTGCACAACGCCCTGCGCCTGACCCGCGACGATATGCAGGGCTGGGCCAAGATTCTGGGCAAAAAAGGCTGGCTGGCCTTTGGCTGGCCCAAGGAGTTTGGCGGCCCCGGCTGGACGGCCGTACAAAAGCACCTGTTTGAAGAGGAGTGCGCTCTGGCTGGTGCGCCTCGCATCATCCCCTTCGGCCCCGTCATGGTGGCCCCGGTGATCATGGCGTTTGGCAATGCCGAGCAGCAAAAACGCTTCTTGCCCGGCATCGCCAGCGGCGAAGTGTGGTGGAGCCAGGGCTACAGCGAACCGGGCTCGGGCTCGGACCTGGCCAGCGTCAAGACACGCGCCGAGCGCGTGGGCGACAAGTACATCGTCAACGGCCAGAAGACCTGGACGACCCTCGGCCAGCACGGCGACTGGATGTTCAACCTCGTGCGCACCAGCACCGAAGGCAAGCCGCAGACCGGCATCTCCTTCCTGCTGGTGGACATGAAGTCCAAGGGCGTGACCGTGCGCCCCATCAAGCTGCTCGATGGCGAGTGCGAAGTGAACGAAGTGTTCTTCGACAACGTCGAAGTGCCCGCCGAAAACCTGATCGGTGAAGAAAACAAGGGCTGGACCTACGCCAAGCACCTGCTGAGCCACGAGCGCACCAACATCGCCGACGTGAACCGCAGCAAGCGCGAGCTGGAGCGCTTGAAGCGCATCGCCAAGACCGAAGGCATGTGGGACCCTACCGAAGGGGGCGCTGATGCGGTGCGCTTCCGCGACCAGATCGCACTGCTCGAAGTGGACATCGTCGCGCTCGAAATGCTGGTGCTGCGCGTGCTGTCGGCCGAGAAATCGGGCAAGAACTCGCTCGACATTGCGGGCCTGCTCAAGATCAAGGGCAGCGAGATCCAGCAACGCTATGCCGAGCTGATGATGCTGGCCGCAGGCCCCTTTGCCATGCCCTTCATCGAAGAGGCCATGGAAGCCGGCTGGCAGGGCAACTTCCCCGGCGGCGTGGTGGCCAACGCGCCGCTGGCATCCACCTACTTCAACCTGCGCAAGACCACCATCTACGGTGGCTCCAACGAAGTGCAGCGCAACATCGTGGCTCAGACCGTGCTCGGCTGATCCCAAGTTCCAGGAGACAAGAACATGGATTTCGATTTTTCTGACGACCAGGAACAACTGCGCGACGCCGTACGCAAGTGGGTGGACAAGGGCTACACGTTCGAGCGCCGCCGCGCCGCGGTGGCAGCAGGTGGCTTTGACCGCGCCGCATGGAACGAACTGGCCGAACTGGGCCTCACGGCCCTCACCGTGCCCGAAGCGCAAGGCGGCATGGGCCAAGGCGCCATCGACGCAATGGTGGTGGCCGAAGAACTGGGCCGCGGCATCGTGCTGGAACCCATCGCGCAGTCTTTCATTGCCAGCGCTGTACTGTCCCACTACGCCCCCGCCGAAATGCAATCGGCGTGGTTGCCCCGCGTGGCCAGCGGCGAAGCGGTGGTGGTGCTGGCGCACCAAGAGCGCAAGGCACGCTACCGCCTGGACGTTTGTGAGGCAAAAGCGGCTCCTGCGCAATCAGGATATGCGGTAACAGCTATCAAAAGCGTAGTGCCTGCGGGTGACAAGGCGGATGCCTTCATCGTGCCCGCACAGCTGGACGGCAAGATCGCCCTCTTCTTGGTCGAGCGTACTGCGAGTGGCGTGACCACCCAGGGCTACGTCACGCAAGACGGCAGCCGCGCGGCCGAAGTGCACCTGGTCAACACCCCCGCCACGCTCATCACCACCGACGGCCTGGCCGCGCTGGAACTGGCCGTGGACACCGGCATTGCCGCCACCTGCGCCGAAGCCGTGGGCGTGATGGACAAAACGCTGGCCATCACCGTCGAATACATGAACCAGCGCAAGCAGTTTGGTGTGTTCATTGCCAGCTTCCAGGCCCTGCGCCATCGCGTGGCAGACATGAAGATGCAGTTGGAGCTCGCCCGCTCGATGAGCTACTACGCCAGCCTCAAGCTCGGCTCCCCCGCAGAAGAACGCCGCGCTGCCATGGCCCGCGCCAAGGTGCAGTTGGGCCAGTCGATGCGCTTCGTCGGTCAGCAGGCCGTGCAACTGCATGGCGGCATTGGCGTGACAGACGAGTACATCGTGAGCCACTACTTCAAGAAGCTCACGCAGCTGGAAGTGGCGTTTGGCGACACGCTGCACCACTTGGGCGAGGTTTCTGCGCGGATGCAGGATACGGCGGGCGTGTTTGCCTGAGCGCGGCATTCGCGCAAACGGCCTATGGGTCATCCAACCCATAGGCCGATCCCCTGGCTGGTAGCCACTCGGCCACGAATCAGACGGGCTTATCAGCGATGCCCTGTCTCACGTCAGCAAGTAGTCCACCGGCAACAATGGGGGGGGCAAATCAGTTTCACCCAGGGACTCACGCAGGTTGATTTCCATCGCCCGGCACAGAGTGTCCAGCGGCAGATCGTTGCTCTCCAAACCAAAAGGCTCTTCAATTTCATCGCCCAGCGCATCCAGCCCAAAGAAGGTGTAGGCCACGATGGCGACGACAAAGGGCGTCATGAAGCCGGTGGTATCCACCAGACCAAAGGGAAGCAAAAAGCAATAGAGGTAAGCCGTGCGGTGCAGCAGCAGGGTGTACGAGAACGGCACTGGTGTGTTCCGGATCCGCTCGCACGATGCGGCGGAGGCCGTCATGGCTGACAAGGTCGTGTCGATGCCCGCCGCCAAGCAGGGATCGATGCGCCCCTCGCGCAGGCACTGGCGCAAGTCTTGGCCCAGCCCCTGCATGATCGCCTCGGGCCGCACGCTGGACTGGGCCACGCGTGGCCAATCCTGCGCAGGCAGCCAGCGCTGCAGCAAGGCATCGTCGCTTTGCGAGCGCAAGTGCAGGCGCAGGGCGTGAACAAACGCAATCGCTCGGTGCACCATGCGCACCCGCACATCCCCGGCGCGGTTGGCAGGGTCCACGGGCTGGTCCAGCTCAATCAGGCTCAGGCATTGGCGCGACAGGTTGCGCGTGCGCAATACCAACTCACCCCATAGCTTGCGCCCTTCCCAGTAGCGGTCATAGGCCGTGGTGTTGCGAAAGCCGAGAAAAATCGCAAGCGGCAGACCCATCAAGGTAAAGGGGATGGGAGTGAGCGTGATCTTGAAAGTGAACAGGTTGCCGTGCGCCAGCGTCACGGCCGTGGCCAGCAGGGTGTTGAACAGCAGTGTCCAGCGGATGCGCTGCAGGATGGACCCACGCAGCAGCAAAAACAGACGCAGGCCGGAGGGCCGATCGCGAACGATCATGGGAGGTTTTCAGGGAAAACCCTGATTCTCCCACAGGGTTTACCGCGCCGCAGTGATGCGGTGCAAAGGATGCTAGGCCGCCAGCCGCGACGACTTGGGCACATGTGCCAACAAAAACTCCATCTGGTCGGCAAGGATGCGGCGGTTGCGCAGGATGAAATCTTCCCACAGGCTGGGCACATAAGGGGCATACAGCAAAGGCATGTGAGCCTGCTCGGGCGTACGCGGCCCTTTTCGGTGGTTGCAGGCACGGCAGGCCGTGACGACGTTCATCCAATGGTCCTGCCCCTGGTGGGCGAAAGGCACGATGTGTTCGCGCGTCAATTCTTCCTCGTGAAAATGCCCACCGCAATAGGCGCAGATGTTGCGGTCGCGCGCGAACAGCTTGCTGTTGGTCAGGCCTGGTTTCAGTTCAAACGGGTTGATGCGTGGGACGCCTTTGGTGCCGATGATGCTGTTGACGGCAATTACCGATTGCTCGCCCGTGATGGCGTTGTGACCGCCACGGAAGCGGGCAATCTGGGCGCCCGACTCCCAGCGCACTTCGCCTGCAGCGTAGTGGATGACTGCTTGCTCCAACGTGATCCACGATTGGGGCAGCCCCTGGGCTGACAGCTTCAAGACCTTCAAAACACGCCTCCTGGAAACTTACGCTACACAAGGATTCGGAACTCGGATGTCTCGGCGGAAGGCACTGCGCTGGTGCGCTTCCAGTCGGCCTGCAACCCTCGGGTGCCAGGCAATGCCGCCTGACGGGCGGGTGTCGGTCACAATATACTCTTTTTCCATGACAAATTGGCGTCTTGCGCTTGATCCACTTGCGCAGGCTGCTATCAAAAAGATAACAAGCCGATGAAGATCTTTCGCGGATTCCACCACCCTGGCATCGCCAGCGCCTGCGCGCTGACCATCGGTAATTTCGACGGCGTGCACCGGGGGCACCAAGCCATGCTGGCGTTGCTGAACAACGAAGCCGCCCACCGGGGCGTGGAGAGCTGCGTACTCACGTTCGAGCCGCACCCGCGCGACTATTTTGCTGGCGTGGCGCGCAAGCCCGAACTGGCCCCCGCACGCATTGGCACTTTGCGCGACAAGCTCACCGAGCTGGAGCGCTGCGGCGTGCAGCAGGTGGTGGTGCTGCCCTTCAGCGCGCGGCTGGCCGCGCAAACGCCCGAGGCCTTCATCAACGAAGTGCTGGTGCAAGGCCTGGGGGCACGCTACGTGCTGGTGGGCGACGATTTCCGCTTTGGCGCCAAGCGGGCGGGCGACTACGCCATGCTCGACGCGGCTGGGCAAGCCCAGGGCTTTGATGTGGCCCGCATGAACAGCTACGAGGTACGCGGCCTGCGGGTGTCCAGTTCAGCCGTTCGCCAGGCCTTGGGCGCAGGTGACATGGAAGCTGCTGCCGCCCTGCTGGGGCGGCCGTACACCATCTCAGGCCATGTGGTGCATGGCCGCAAGCTGGGGCGCGCCCTGGGCGCCAGCGCCGACGGCGCGCAAGACGGCTTCCGCACCCTGAACCTGCGCTTTGCCCATTGGAAGCCTGCTGCCAGCGGCATTTTTGCCGTGCTGGTGCATGGCCTGGGCGACACCCCCCTGCCCGGTGTGGCCAACCTGGGCGTGCGACCGTCACTCGACCCGAACGATGTGAATGGCGGCCGCGTGCTGCTGGAAACCCATTGCCTGCAATGGCCGGACAGCCTGGGCGCCGAGGGGGCGTACGGTAAAATCATCCGCGTGGAACTTCTGCACAAACTGCACGACGAGCTCAAGTACGACGGTCTCGATGCCCTCACTGCCGGTATCGCCAAGGACTGCGCCGATGCGCGCGCCTACTTTGCCTCTGGCCACGCCCGCTCGTACACCGAGACCCGGCGCCAGACCACCCGCGACCGAATTTAGAGGGCTGCCTTTGCGCAGCGCCCGTGCTTGCGGGCCAGCTTCTCTCGTCCCAGTCACTCCCGTTTTTCGCGCCGGGTACGCCCCGGATTGCACCGTTCTAAGGTACTTTCATGTCCGATAACGCCAGCTCCACCCCCACGAACAGCACGCCTGCCGTGGACTACCGCGCCACGCTGAACCTGCCAGACACTTCCTTCCCCATGCGCGGCGACCTGCCCAAGCGTGAGCCCGGCTGGGTGAAGGAGTGGGAAGACAAAGGCATCTACAAAAAGCTGCGCGATGCCCGTTGTGGTGCACCCAAGTTCATCCTGCACGACGGCCCCCCCTATGCCAACGGGCAACTGCACATTGGCCACGCGGTCAACAAGATCCTCAAAGACATGATCACCAAGGCGCGCCAGCTCGAAGGCTTTGACGCGCTGTACGTGCCCGGCTGGGACTGCCACGGTCTGCCCATTGAAAACGCCATTGAAAAGCTGCACGGCCGCAACCTGCCGCGTGACGAAATGCAAGCCAAGGGCCGTGCCTTTGCCACCGAGCAAATCGCACAACAGATGGCCGACTTCAAGCGCCTGGGCGTGCTGGGTGATTGGGACAACCCCTACAAGACCATGAACTTCGCGAGCGAAGCCGGCGAGATCCGTGCGCTCAAGAAGGTGATGGAGCGGGGCTTCGTGTACCGCGGCCTCAAGCCTGTGTACTGGTGCTTTGACTGCGGCTCGTCGCTGGCCGAGTTTGAAATCGAGTACCAAGACAAGAAGAGCACCACGCTGGACGTGGCCTTCAAGGCCCACAACCCTGCCGCGCTGGCGGCGGCTTTCGGTGTGCCTGCATTGACGCAAGATGCGTTTGCCGTGATCTGGACCACCACGGCCTGGACCATCCCCGCCAACCAGGCGCTGAACCTGAACCCCGAGCTGCCTTACTCGCTGGTGGAAACCGAACGCGGCCTGTACGTGATCGCCGAAACACTGGTCGATGCCTGCATGGAGCGCTGGGGCCTGCAAGGCAAGGTGCTGGCCACCGTTCCGGGCGAAAGGCTGGGCGGCATCGAGTTTGAGCACCCACTGTACGACGTGGCCAGTGAAGACGGCAGCCATGGCTACCGCCGCCTCTCGCCCGTGTACCTGGCCGACTACGCCACGGCCACCGACGGCACGGGTATCGTGCACTCGTCGCCTGCCTACGGCGTGGACGACTTCAACTCGTGCGTGGCGCACGGTATGAAGTACGACGATATCCTGAACCCCGTGCAGGGCAACGGCACCTATGCGGCCGACTTCCCGTTGTTTGGCGGTCAGCACATCTGGAAGGCCATCCCCGTCATCATCGAAGCTCTGCGCAATGCGGGCCGCCTGATGGCTACCAAGGACATCACCCACAGCTACCCGCACTGCTGGCGCCACAAGACGCCCGTGATCTACCGCGCCGCCGCCCAGTGGTTCGTGCGCATGGACGAAGGCGAAGGCGTGTTCACCACCGACAAGGCTCCGGGCACGCTGCGCCAGACGGCCCTGGCGGCCATCGAGCAGACCAGCTTCTACCCAGAAAACGGCAAGAGCCGCCTGCGCGACATGATCGCGGGCCGGCCCGACTGGTGCATCTCGCGCCAGCGCAGCTGGGGCGTGCCCCTGCCCTTCTTCCTGCACAAGGATTCGGGCGAGCTGCACCCGCGCACCATGGAAATCATTGACCAGGCGGCAGCCATCGTCGAAAAGGGCGGCATCGAGGCCTGGAGCCGCGTGACAACCGAAGAAATCCTGGGCGCAGAAGACGCGCCACACTACACCAAGAGCACGGACATTCTGGAAGTGTGGTTCGACTCGGGTTCCACCTTCTGGCACGTGATGCGCGGCACGCACGGCACCATGCACCACGAGACTGGCCCTGAGGCCGACCTGTATCTGGAAGGCCATGACCAGCACCGCGGCTGGTTCCACAGCTCGCTGCTGCTGGCCAGTGCCATCTTTGGCCGCGCGCCCTACCGCGGCCTGCTGACCCACGGCTTCACCGTGGACGGCCAGGGCAAGAAGATGAGCAAGTCGCTGGGCAACACCGTCTCGCCGCAAGAGGTGAGCGGCAAGCTGGGTGCCGAAATCATCCGCCTGTGGTGCGCCTCGACCGACTACTCGGGCGACCTGGCCATTGACGACAAGATCCTGGCCCGCGTGGTCGATGCGTACCGCCGCATCCGCAACACGCTGCGCTTCCTGCTGGCCAACGTGAGCGACTTTGACCCGGCCACCGATACCGTGCCGGCTGATCAGTTGCTGGAAATCGACCGCTACGCCCTGGCCCGCGCCAGTCAGCTGCAGGCCGACATCCTGGGCCATTACGAGGTGTATGAATTCCACCCCGTGGTAGCCAAACTGCAGGTCTACTGCTCGGAAGACCTGGGTGCGTTCTACCTCGACGTGCTCAAGGACCGCCTCTACACCACCGCGCCCAAGAGCCTGGCACGCCGCAGCGCTCAGACCGCGCTGTACCAGATCACCCACGCCATGCTGCGCTGGATGGCGCCGTTCCTGTCGTTCACTGCAGAAGAAGCATGGAAGGTATTCGGCAAATCCGAGACCATCTTTGTGGAGAAGTTCTGGGACTTTGGTGCCACCGATGCTGCGCTGCTGGACAAGTGGGACCGCATCCGCGCCGCCCGTGAAGTGGTGAACAAGGAGATCGAAGCCCTGCGCGCCGACGGTAAGGTGGGCGCATCGCTGCAGGCCGAGGTCACGGTGACCGCCAGCGGCGAACTGCTCGAAGCCCTGCGCAGCCTGGGTGAAGACCTCAAGTTCGTGTTCATCACCTCCGCAGCCACGCTGGCCGAAGGCGAAGCCCTGGCCGCCAGCGTGACACCGAGCAACCATGCCAAGTGCGAACGCTGCTGGCACTACCGTGAGGACGTGGGCCAGGACGCGGCCCACCCCACCATTTGCGGCCGCTGCACCAGCAACCTTCACGGCACCGGTGAAAACCGGGTGTGTGCCTGAATGGCCGCGGTTCCAGCCGTGGGCGGCAACCAGTCCACCACCCGCAGCATGGCGTTGTGGCTGATATGGGCCGTGGTCATTGTGGCGGCAGACCAGTGGACTAAAGAGCTGATCCTGCGCAACTACCAGTGGGGCGAAGCCACGACCATCACGACTTTCTTCAATATCGTGCGCGCCCACAACACCGGTGCAGCCTTCTCCTTCCTCTCGAACGCAGGGGGATGGCAGCGCTGGCTGTTCACCGGTATTGGTACCGTTGCCAGCCTTTTCATCATCTGGCAGCTCTACAAGCACCCCACGCAAAAGCTGTTCTGCTTTGCACTGGCCAGTGTGATGGGCGGTGCCATTGGCAACGTGGTGGACCGCTTGATGCACGGCTACGTGGTCGATTTTCTGGACTTCCACGTCATGGGCTGGCACTTCCCGGCATTCAATGTGGCCGACTCGGCCATCACGGTCGGCGCGGCACTGCTGCC